>JBFEYG010000043.1:0-12592 GCA_041562275.1 Sulfurimonadaceae bacterium
AACATCAAACTGCAAGAACAGCTTACGTACACCCACTACATCGCCAACCATGACAAGCTCACCTCTTTGTGCAACCGCTACATGTTTGACGAGTCTCTTGACAAAGAGATCAAACGGGCAAAACGCTACGCCCATCCTTTAAGCTTTATCATCCTTGATCTTGATTATTTCAAAGACATCAATGACACCTATGGCCATCAGACCGGAGACAAGATCCTCATCGAGCTTGCCGGTATCCTTTTGGAAAACATCCGTGATATAGACATCGTAGCGCGATGGGGAGGCGAGGAGTTTGTCATCATACTCCCTGATACGGATAAGGAACAGGGACGCGCGCTTGCAGAAAAACTGCGCGGCATCGTACAGGCGCATACTTTTGGAGAGAGGATCTCTCTGACATGCAGCTTTGGCGTGACAAGCTTTCTTAAAGATGACACCAACGACGCGATCTTTGCCCGGATGGACAGGGCCTTGTATCAGGCAAAAGAGTTAGGTAGAAACAATGTCCAAAGCGAATAAGAAAGTTCTATCTGCTGAACCATTCAAGCTGTTCGCGTAAGCGTACAACCTCTCCGACAATGATGATGGAAGGTCTTGGCAACTCTCTGCTTTTTTCAACTATATCCTCCAGACTGCCGACAACAACTCTTTGATCAGGAGTCGTTCCCTTGGATATCACTGCACATGGATAATCTTCCGGTTTTCCTATCTCTATAAGCTTTTGACAGATCTTCTCAAGGTTGTGAAGTCCCATCAGAAAGATCAGCGTCTCATCCTCTTTGAAATTATTCCAGGGGATCTGCGACTGCTCTTTATCCGGTGACTCATGTCCCGTCACGACACGAAACGAGACGGCTACGCCGCGATGGGTCACCGGGATCCCTGCATAAGCGGGAACAGAGATAGCCGAAGTTACTCCGGGAATGACCTCAAAGGCGACGCCACTCTGCTGCAAAAAGATCCCCTCTTCTCCACCTCTTCCGAAGACAAAAGGATCGCCGCCTTTGAGCCGTACCACCGTCGCATATTTCAAGGCGTTTTGATAGATGACTTCGTTGATCTCGTCTTGCGGCATGATATGGTTCCCTGCCTCTTTTCCAACATAGACAAACTCACAGCCGTCTTTCGCTTCTTTCAAGATCTCCGGATTGGCAAGGTTGTCATAGATGATGACGTCCGCTTCCTTGATGACACGCAGGGCCTTGAGTGTCAACAGTTCGATATCTCCGGGTCCCGCACCGGTCAGATAGACCTTAGCCATGTTTCGGCTTGCTCCAGCTTTGGATGTATTCCTCTGCTTTTTCATCCAGCATCTTCATTCTCTCTTTGCCCTTTGGAAGTGTGTTGCGAAGTTCTTTCATCTCTTGAAGGAAGGCTGATATCCCTGAAGGAATCAGATCCTTAAGATAGGCCTTGAGATGTTTGGCCAAGGCGGGAGATGCCCCTGAGGTAGAGATGGCAATAGTCAGATCGTCCTTTTTCACATACGAAGGAAAGATAAAATCACAATACGCCACCGAGTCAACGGCATTGCACAGACATTTGTACTGTTTCGACTCTTCGTATATCTCTGCCTGCAGGGAAATATCATCCACCGCGACGATCACGACTGCAAAACCCGCTATGTCTCCTTTAACGTATCGGCGTTTCTCATATGGGATATTTTCTTTGGCCAGAATCTGCATCATCGGCTCGGAAAGATCCGCTGCGATGACTTCAATATCATGCGTGAAATCTAGAAGACGCTCCAATTTTTCACATGCGATATTCCCCCCGCCGACAATCAGTATATTTTTATCATCAAGCTTGATGAACGCTGGGAAATACGCCATATCTGTCCTTTTAAATTTCAATGTTATGGTAGCATAGTGATGATAGAATACTGCAAAACAAAGCTTAAAAAACAGGCAGGAAAAAGAGGATATATGTCAAGAATCGGACTTGTCGGGTGCGGCTGGCTGGGAAAGCCTCTGGCCAAGGCATTGGAAAAAGAGCACAAGGTCCAGTGTTTTTCCCGCAAAGAGCACAATGAATCCGGGCTTGATTACGTCATACGTCCCATAGACGAAGATCCGTTTTGGCAGAATGAGATCTTCATCATTGCGATCTCCACCCGAGACAATTATCTGAGTACACTCGAAGAGATAGCGTATAGATGCTCACCCTCCGCGTCGATTGTCCTGATAAGTTCAACCTCTGTCTACAAAGAGTTTGAGGGCGAAGTCGATGAGACGGCAAGCATCACTCAAAAAAGCGTACAGGTTCAAGCCGAAGAGCTTATGCTCACACTCAGAGAAAAATTGCTAATCCTCCGCCTTGGCGGTCTGATGGGAGATGACCGCATATCAGGACGGTGGAAGTCTGCTTCAAGTTTTACGGACGGACCGGTCAACTATATCCATCAAGATGACGTGATCGCGGTCATACAGAAGATGATATGCGAGAACATTACGGAAGGAATCTATAATCTCGTCGCGCCACAACATCCTCTGCGTTCTGAAGTGCATCTGAAGAACACTCAAACATTCGGCTTTGAATTGGGAACATTCGCAGGACACTCACACAGGATTGTCAATGCGGATAAGATCATCAAGACGCTGGAGTATGATTTCATCCATCCTGACCCCTTGGAGTTTTGGACTTCGTTATAATTCTTCTTTTCATTCAGGACTTTTAATGCTTAAATTCTCTCCCTTGCTTTTACTTTTAACCCTTCCCCTGCTTCCGTCTACGCCGTATTTAGGGCTTCCTTTGTGGGTCTGGGCTTCTTTGGGGATGAGCCTTGTGTATGCCATTGTCCTGATATTTGCCATCGAAACTGAATGGGATGAAGAGATCAAAGATGGATAAAGGTCTGCTCGACACCCAGGGAATCCTCTTCCTTCTGCTCTATCTTATCTCCCTTATCGGGGTCGGTATAGTTGGACTGCTGAAGTCAAAAGAGTCCTCTATGCAGGACTTCTATCTCGGCGGAACAGGCTTTGGCATAACCGTACTCTTTTTGACCATGTATGCCACCCAGTACAGCGGAAACTCTCTCATCGGTTTTGCAGGATCGGCTTACAGAAACGGCTGGTTCTTTCTGGTATCTGTGACTTTCATGATGGCTATCGTAGGCGGCTATATGCTTTATGCACCTAAACTCTATCGTCTTTCAAAACAGCACAGTTTTATCACCATAGGCGATTATATACGCCACCGTTATGAGCACCGCCTGCTAACCAACATCATCGTCTTTATCGGGATACTAGCTCTTTCGAACTATATGCTCACCAACCTCAAGGCCATAGGTTATATCCTTGAGTATGTCACAGGCGGGAGTATCGGGTTTGCCGAAGGGATCATCGCCATGGCTATCATCATGGTGATCTATGAGACCCTTGGCGGTATGCGTTCTGTCGCATGGACCGATGCTATCCAGGGGATCTTGCTGCTTGCAGGCGTCCTGATCATCTTTGGCGTCATCTGGGCCCATTACGGTTCGCTCTCAAGCAACGAGGCTCTGCTCCTGGAAGTCAAGAGTGATTTTTTCCGAGAACCTCTGCTGGCGGATAAGATAAAATGGCTTAGCATCGTAATCATGATCTTTTTCGGTATCTCCGTCTATCCTCAGGCTGTGCAGCGTATTTATGCCGCCAAGGATGCCAAGACGCTAAAGCGTTCTTTTCAGCTGATGATCATCATGCCCCTGTTGACGACACTTCCGCTTATCATCATTTCCATCATCGGAGCCGCGCACTTCCCAGATCTGGACAAGAGTTCTTCCGAGCAGATCATCCTGCTTATGCTCTCCAAACTGACCCATATCGAAGGGATGCAGTACGTCATCACCCTCTTCGTCGCTGCCGCCGTTGCCGCGATCATGTCCACCGTGGACTCCGCTATGCTGGCCATCGCTTCGCTATTCACTCAGGATATCTACCATCAGCACAATCCCGAAGCTTCGCAAAAGAAGCTTACCCTCGTAGGCAAACTCTTCTCATGGATACTGATGGCCGTAATGGTCTATCTGGCTATCAGCCTGCCCTCAACCATATGGTGGCTGATCCAGATTAAACTCGAGATACTCTGTCAGATCGCACCTGCCATGATGCTTGGTGTACATTTTAAAACAGTCAGATCCTCTTCCATCCTCTACGGTCTGCTCTTCGGATTGGGCTTTACGCTTCTTTTTTTACTCTCTCCTCTTACAGATAGACCCTTTGGTTTTCATGCCGGTGTCATCGGACTTCTCTTAAATGCGCTCGTCGTCACCCTGCATCACCGTCTTAAAAACGTGCTACAATAGAGGTTAACGAATGTTTTTATCGGGGGATAAATGCAATTTCTAAAGATCGTGATACTCTTATCACTTTTATCTTCGCTCATCCATGCCAAAGAGCTTGTGCTCAGCAAGGAGGAGAAAAACTTTATTGCAGAACACCCTCTCTTGCGCGTACAAAACGAGCGGGTGTGGGCTCCGATCGACTTTCGAGAAGAAGGCCTGGCAAAAGGCTACGCGGTAGACTATATACGTCTGCTGGCTTCAAAAGCCGGTTTCAAAATCAAATTCATTCCGGGACACTCTTGGAGTACCTATCTCAAGATGCTTGAGAACAAAGAACTTGATATTATTTCCAGCATAAGACTTACCGAACAACGAAAGAACTATATCAACTTCACCGAAAAACCTATAGTCAGACTCATAAGCGGTGTTTTACAACGCCAGGACGCACCTCAGATCTCTTCCATAGAAGCCTTCGCAGGAAAGAAGATCGCCGTGGTCAAAGGTTCCAGCCATGAAGAGTATTTCAAACTCTACTTTCCCCAGACAGAACTTGTCTATGCAGAGGACACGCTTGATGCGATGCGTCTTGTCGCATCTAAAAAAGCAGATGCGACTATAGAGTACCACTCCGTCAACCAGTACAATATCTCACGTCATCTCTTCTCGGACCTCTATTCCATCCCTATCGAAGAGAACACATACTTCACAAGCTCTTCGCAATATATTGGCATACGAAATGACTGGCCACTACTAAAAAGCATACTGGACAAGGCTATGCATGCGCTGAGCGAAAAAGAGGTCCATCAGCTTAGACAAAGATGGCTGGACCCGCTACTGGAAAGAGATGTTCAATTCGACTCGGATGAACTTCTCTATCTTAAAAACAGGCGGACACTTAGCTTTTGCAGCGATCCGGACTGGCTTCCTATCGAGAAGATCCAGGGCAATAAACACATAGGTATAGCCGCCGATTACCTTCAGGAGATAGCCGCCAATCTCAAACTGAACTTCAAACTTATCCCTACGGACTCGTGGGAGCAGAGCCTTGATTTTGTCAAAGCGAAAAAATGTGACTTTCTGAGTGCAATCAGCCAGACGGATGAGCGCAGTCAGTATCTCAACTTCTCATCCGTATATCTGAACATGCCCCTTGCGATAACAACGCGTTCGGACACCTTTTACATACACAGCCTAAAAAATCTCAAGGGTCAAAAGATCGCCCTCGTCCATAATTATGCCTACGAGGATATTTTGCGAAGGGATTACCCTCAAGTCGAACTGCACTTTGTCGCCAATGCCTATGAAGGCCTGAAACAAGTCGATGAGGGCAGTGTCTATGCCTATGTCGATACACTCGAAGCGACGTCTGAACAGCTTCGGACCAGCTCTTTTTCAGACCTTAAGATTTCAGGAAGACTTGACGAGGAGATCGCTTTGAGCCTGGGAATACGTAAAAACGACTTCCTTCTCTTTGACATCCTGGAAAAAGGGCTCAATTCCGTCTCTGCTGAGAAGCGAAAAGAGATCTATGACAAATGGGTCTACGTGACCGTAGACGAAGGTGTCAGCTTTACACTCATATGGAAGTTCCTGCTTGCACTTGCACTTGTCCTTCTGTTTTTTCTCTATCGGTACAAACTGACACTTAACTATAACAACCAGCTTGTGCATATCAATGAAGAACTTGAAAGGCTCAACCTGCAGCTCAAAGAGATCTCACAGACCGATCAGCTGACAGGTCTGTCCAACCGCCGACATCTAGACAAGACACTCCTTCACGAGGTCAATCGATCGCGCCGCTATGCTTCGAAGTTTTGTATTATGCTCATCGATATCGACTTTTTTAAAAAAGTCAATGACACCTACGGCCATCCGCAAGGAGACAAGGTCCTTCAGCAAGTCGCCCAAATACTAAAAGAGAACTCCCGCAAGATCGATACGGTAGGTCGATGGGGTGGCGAAGAGTTTTTGATAATCCTGACCCATGCCGATCTCGACACGGCGACATCCGTGGCTGACAAACTGCACTCCATGATCAAAGCCCATGATTTTGGACTTGAGCATAAGGTGACGGTAAGTATTGGCGTCACAGAGTTTGACATTGAAAAGGATACAGAATCTACGGTACTCAGCCGTGTGGATGCCAATTTGTATCAGGCTAAAGAAACAGGAAGAGACAGGATCATTGCTTCTTAAAAGCATGCAGGACAAAAAAGCGCACCTGTTCTACGACAAAATAAAAAAATAGCAGAACGCTTTTTTGCTGCCTATTCTCATGCATCTTGTGTTCCACTTTGATTCTTCTGCTTATCTTCATTTTTTGATTTAACATATATATTAATATTATATAAACTTATATCGTCCCATAATTGGAGTAGAAATAAGGAGTTAGATCATGTCTCATGATATAAATGAATTTATCACTCAAGAGTATAAGTTCGGATTTGAGACCGATATCCAGTCCGATCAGGCACCTCCGGGTTTGAGTGAAGATATCATCCGGTTTATCTCTGCCAAAAAAGAAGAACCGGAATGGATGTTGCAATGGCGCTTGAAAGCCTATGCAAAATGGATCAAGATGAGTGAGCCGAACTGGGCGCATGTGCATTATCCGCCTATCGACTATGCGCGTATTTGTTTCTATTCCGCGCCCAAACAGAACATCTCTTCCCTGGACGAAGTCGATCCGCAGATCCTCAAGACCTACGAAAGACTGGGCATCCCTCTGGAAGAGCAGAAGATCCTTGCTGGGATCGCTGTCGATGCGGTCTTTGACTCCGTCTCGGTCATGACGACCTTCAGTGAAAAGCTCAATGAGCTCGGTATCCTCTTCTGCTCCATCTCCGAAGCGATCAAAGAGTATCCTGAACTTGTGCAGAAGTATATGGCTTCCGTGGTTCCTATGGGTGACAACTACTTCGCCTGCCTGAATGCGGCTGTTTTTACCGACGGGACTTTCGCTTACATCCCCAAAGGTGTCCGCTGTCCTATGGAGCTTTCGACCTATTTCCGTATCAATGCGCTGAACACGGGTCAGTTTGAACGCACCCTGATCATCGCTGACGAAGGCGCTTATGTCTCCTACAATGAGGGATGTTCCGCTCCAATGCGTTCAGACAGCCAGTTGCATGCCGCCGTCGTCGAACTTATCACCCTCAAAGATGCGGAGATAAAATACTCCACTATCCAGAACTGGTACCCCGGAGACGAAGAGGGAAAAGGCGGGATCTATAACTTCGTCACCAAAAGAGGAAAGTGCCTTGGAGAGAACTCCAAGATATCATGGACACAGGTAGAGACAGGTGCGGCCATCACATGGAAATATCCTTCCTGTATCCTTTTGGGAGACAACAGCCGGGGCGAGTTCTATTCGGTTGCGATCACCTCCCTTGGCCAGCAGGCCGATACCGGCTCCAAGATGATCCATCTGGGAAAAAACACACACTCGACCATCATCTCCAAGGGGATCTCGGCGATGAAAGGCAGCAATGCTTATCGGGGTCTTGTCAAGATACGTCCGCAGGCTGACAATGCACGTAACTTCACCCAGTGTGATTCGCTGCTGATCGGGAACAGATGCGCCGCGCATACCTATCCCTACATCGATGTCAAAAATACCTCAGCCAAGGTCGAACACGAAGCGACGACCTCCAAGATCTCTGATGAACAGCTCTTTTATGCGCGCACACGGGGACTGGATGAGGAGCAGGCCATCTCGCTCATCGTAAACGGTTTTTGCAAGGAAGTGCTTAACCAGCTTCCCATGGAGTTTGCCGTCGAAGCCAGAGCCTTGCTCGATCTAACGATTGAAGGGAGTGTAGGATAATGCTTAGTATTAAAAATCTAAATGTAGAGATCTCCGGTAAAAAAGTCATCAATGGCTTGGACCTTGAGGTAAAACCCGGTGAAGTACATGTTATCATGGGTCTTAACGGCACGGGGAAATCGACCCTGCTCAAGGCCATCGCCGGTTCATACGAGACGACGACAGAAGGTAAGCTGATTTATCAAGACAGAGATATCCTGTCCCTAAGCGCAGATGAAAGAGCAGTCGAAGGTATCTTTATGAGTTTTCAAAACCCTATTGAGATCCCCGGTGTCAATACCATCTATTTTTTAAAGACCGCGATGAATGAGCAGAGAAAAGCCCGGGGCGAAGAGGAACTCACCTCTGTTGATTTTATGAAGAGACTTCAGGAGAAGATGGAATTTCTGGAGATGGACAAAGCCATCTTGCAACGCTCTCTTAACGTCGGGTTTTCGGGCGGAGAGAAGAAAAAGAGCGAGGTCTTGCAGATGATGATGCTCGAGCCCAAACTGATACTGCTCGATGAGATAGATTCCGGTCTCGATATCGATGCACTGAAAAGTGTCGCAAAGGGTATCAACGCCTTGCATACACCTGATGTCTCTATTATCATCATCACTCACTACAACCGACTTCTTGAGTATATCAAACCGGATTATGTCCATATCCTTGATGAGGGCAGGATCGCCAAGAGCGGGGATGCTTCCCTTGCCAAGATGCTTGAGGAGAAAGGATACGAAGATGTCTTATCCTCTATATAGCCTGCTTGAGGGCTCGCCCTACTTTACTTCTCTTCCTGACAAAAAATCTGAAAAGTGGCAGTTCTCCCCTTTGCAGACGTATCTTGACAGAGAGTATCGCAGACCTTCTGCTTCTGCAAAGGAAACAGACTTCACAGCAGAAGACAAATACTGGGTCTACATAGAAGACGGACAGCTTGTCTCGCATACACTTCCGCCCAGTGTGCATATCAAAGAACACCCCCTTACCTATGAAGTCGAGAACAATCCTTTTGCCTGCCTGGCCTCGGAATCGTCATTCTCACCGGTGGAACTGAATTGTCATGAGGATGTGGCCTTTGGTGTCTATTTTAACTATTCGCAAGGGAGCTTTAACAGCTCAAGCCTCAACATCATCCTCAAAGAGAAGATACGTGTAGAAGTCTGTCTGCATTACGAAGGAGCAGAAAAGAGTTTTGTAACGCATGCAAGCCATCTTAAGCTCTTGCCCTATTCACAACTCTATCTGACTCAGGCACAGGCACTCTGCGAGGATGCACTTTTTATCACACAGAACACCTTTCATCTGGAAGAAAATGCCTATTGCAAGAGTTTTTCTCTGCTGTATGGCGGAGAGTATCTTCATAATCTCATCGAGGCTGATCTCAAATACAAAAGCGAGATCGACATCAGTGCTTTGCTGGTGAGTATACACAACCAAAAAGAGCTCTTCTCCTGCGATATCAACCACCTTTCTGACCACTCCAAAAGTACTCTCTTTTCCAAACAGGTCATCAAAGACAAAAGTATGTGTGCCTTTGACGCCAATACGAAGATCATAGAAAAGACCAAGTCGACGGAAGCTTCACAGGCTTCACACGCGCTCCTTTTGGATGAGGGTGCACAGATCCATTCCAAACCGCATCTAGAGATCTACAGTGATGACCTCTCAGCCTCACACGGTTCGACGGTAGGAGAGCTTGACCAAAATGCCATAGCCTATCTTCTCTCACGCGGGATCAATGAGCAAAAAGTCAGATCAATGCTCATCTCTGCCTTCGTCAATGAGACCCTTGACACGATAGAGCAGGAGAATCACAAAGCTGCCATCATGAAGATATTGGGAGAGAGTTATGCCTACGAATACCTATAAAAAAGATTTTCCTTTTTTTCATGATCAAGACCTTGTCTATCTTGATAATGCCGCTACTACACAAAAACCTCAGATCGTACTTGATGCCATGAACGCCTACTATACGCAGTACTGTGCCAACACGCACCGAGGCTCGCATGACCTGGGCAACAGAGCGACCCAAGAGTATGAAGATGCCCGAAAACACGTAGCTCGGTTTATAGGAGCCGAGACAGATGAGCTTGTCTTTACCAAAGGGACGACCGAGTCCATCAATCTTGTTGCCTCCACCTATGTCAAAGACAACTTTGACACCGTCATACTCACCGAACTTGAACACCACTCCAACATCCTTCCCTGGCAGCTCAACGGTCTTACCCTAAAGGTCATACCTTTGGACGAGGAGATGAACATAGACCTTGATGTCTATACCTCCATTGTGCGGGAGAATCCCGACAGCTTTATCGCCATCACGCATATCTCCAATGCCTTCGGTATACTCAACCCTGTTAAAGAGCTTGTCCGTATCGCCCATAAGCATGGTTGCAAGATACTCATAGACGGCGCCCAGGCCTTGGCCCATGTCAAAATTGATGTCAAAGATCTTGACGCAGACTTTTATGCTGTCTCCGCACATAAGGCTTATGGTCCGACTGGGATCGGTGCACTTTACGGAAAATATGCACTCTTAGAGCGTATGCGTCCTTATCAGGGGGGCGGAAGTATGATCGACGACGTGAACTTTGAATCATCGACCTTCCTGGCTCCGCCATTTCGTTTTGAAGCGGGGACCCAGGCTATAGCAGAGGCCATTGGATTTTCAGCCGCACTGACCTATCTTCAGACAAGAGAAGATGTTCAGAAGCATGATAGACGTTTGCTTAGCTATGCCAAAGAGGAACTGAAAAAGCTGGACGATATCGAACTCTATACCGACTCAGACAATGTCGTGGGCAATATCAGTTTCAATATCAAAGGCCTCCATCATGACGACATAGGTATCCTTCTGAGCAAACAGAAGATCATGCTTCGTACCGGCCATCATTGTGCTTTGCCTATCATGAAAAGGCTCGCTATCAAAGGCACGGTGCGACTCAGCTTTGCCCTGTACAACACTACTGAAGATATTGACATCTGCATCAAAGCTCTGTACAAGGCGATAAAGGTATTGAGATGAGCATTGCCGAAGAGATCAACAAGGTCGCCGATGAACTCCTGCTCTTTGATGACGTGATGGATAAGTATGAGTATATTATCGATGTCGGAAAACAGCTCGGTCACTTGGATGAACAATACAAGACAGAGCTCTACCGCGTTCAGGGGTGTCAGTCCCAGGTCTGGCTGTATGCCTATGAAAAAGAGGGGCTTGTATACTTCGAAGCGGATTCGGACGCTTTGATCGTCAAGGGCCTGGTGCAGATACTGATCCGCATCTATTCCGCACGCAGTGCAAAAGAGATACTTCAGACGGATACCTCCCTGCTCAAATCCCTCGGTCTGAGCGAGATCATCTCATCCGGACGCCAAAACGGCATCGCATCGATGCTAAAGCGCATATACAGTTTCGCCAAGGAGGTGAACAATGATCGATGAAGAAGTCCTGCGGCAAAAGGTGATTTCACATTTAGAGAACATCTATGACCCGGAGATCCCCGTCAACATCTACAAACTCGGTCTGATCTATAAGATAGCGTTTACAGCCTACGGTGAGAAGAAAAGATGCGATATCGAGATGACCCTGACCTCAGCCGGCTGCCCCGTTGCAGAGAGTCTGATCGCGCAGGTCTACAACATCGCTTATCTTGTTGATGAGATCGATGAGATGAAGGTGGATATCGTCTTTGATCCGCCCTGGAGTCCGGACAAGATGTCTTATGAGGCTAAGCTTGAGTTGGGGATGTTATAAGCAGTCACGTTCTTGACTACCCTATGATTCCTGCTATACTAAAGATTATGAATCGATTATTTTTGGCCATTCCCGTAACGATGTTTGACTATGCGAGTCTGCAGGATGATTTTGAAGGACTCATTCAAGGCAAGTGGATAACGCCTAAAAACCTGCATCTGACACTAAACTTTTTTGGAGACCGCTTTGAAGAGGATCTCTTAACTCAGATACTCTCAATACTCGAACTCAAAATAGAACCTTCAGCACTAGATGGCCTGGGTCTTATGGAGCATAACAATATCCTCTATGCACGAACACAAAACGATTCACTGTCCAGCTTGCACAATCAAATACGAGAAGCATTGATGCTCCCGGCTGAACAGGAGTTCATCCCCCATGTCACACTGATGCGTATGAAGAAGATAAACCATCCGACACTTTTCAAACAAAAGATATCATCCTACGAAGGAAAAGCCATCGGCATGCTACATCCCAGGATACAGCTGATTCAAAGCCGCATCACATCTACGGGCGCACACTACACCCTGTTAAAAGAGATTGGCAGCTAATCATCCCAGAAGAACAGACATATAGCCGACAACACTGCTGGCGTCCGAACTGGCGTCATAGCTTGTGCGGTAATCGATCAGCCTACTCTGCATCCCTTCACGCTTGGCCGCACTAAGGACAGCTTTCACACCGATCATCCCGCAGGCCTCACAGCCTGCATTTAGACCGTTCAGGTCCATCTCTTCTACCGCTTTCAGACAAACCGAAT
>JBFEYG010000044.1:0-12566 GCA_041562275.1 Sulfurimonadaceae bacterium
TCATCCTTCTTGATCTCATACTTGGCATTATCCTCTTTTACTATCAAGTTTTCATCAAGGGACAATCCAAAAAGATCAAAAAAGCTTTCCGGAACAAGCCCTCCGCTGAGACGTTTTTGAAAGAGTGCATCCAGCTTGAGCGTTTTGCCTTCTCGCATAAGGAAAAAAGTATGCCTGCTTCCCGGTGAGGAGAAAAGGATGTCCCGGCTGAGCTGCGCTGCATTCCTCACCTTTTTCCCATCCAAAGAGACGATCAGGTCATCGAGGAAAAAAGGCGACTCTTCAAAGAATGGATTGACTTCGATAACACGGGTCCCCTTGTCATCCCCCAGCCGTATACCGATGTCAGCATAGACGACCTCTTTGGACTCCAAAAAATGGCGGATATAGCTTTTGTCGATTATGCCCTTGGGTGTGCTTATGCCTATGATCCCGCAGCAGGTCCCCGTGATAAGTGAGTTCTCTTCAACTTTTTTTGAGAACTTACCCAGTTGATTGAGCCCGGTCTGCTCGCTTATGATTCGACCTTCGATCACCGTTTTTGGCAGGACGGCAGCCAGCTGTTTGGGGTCATTGTTATAAAACTTGAAGATGTGTTTAAAAGGTTTAGGAGAGTTGACAAGGTTTAGCCCTAAAAAAGGATCACGCTTGATGACCTCACCCGAAGGCGCTTTCTGCGAATAATAAAGCGCGTAGTCTGTGTCTATGGCAAAGCCCTGTGTCTTGCCGATCGTGATCGAACTGACCTGGTACTTGAGTTGGCAGGATCTAAAGTCTGCAGGTGAAGATAAAAGTGTTACCGGGAGTACAAAGAGAAGTGTGAGGAAGAAATGGCGTAAAGCCATCAATTTTTACCAAACAGGTCGCCCATGCCGCCGAGCATACCCATCGTAGAATTTTTTTTGTCGTTTTCAACCATCTTGTTGACATCATTAATGCAGGAGATGAGCAATATCTGTAAAGACGCTTTGTCTTCAAGCAGGCTGTCGTCGATGTTCACATCGATCACTTCTCCGCTTCCGCTCATCTTGATCTCAAGCATTCCGCCTCCGACTTTGGCGGTGTACTCTTTGGAAGCCATCTCGGCTTCCATCTTTTTTGCCTGTTCTTGAACTTGCTCGAGCATCTTGCCCATATCGCCTAGGTTCATGTTATCAAACATTTAGATCTCGTCTAGGATTTCATCGATATTATTGTCATCATTCAAAAGAACGACTCTCGGTTTATAGTCTTCCAACTCATTTTCATGATAGGTCCCATAGGCTACCACTATGATCTTGTCGCCTTTATGGACTTTACGCGCAGCCGCACCGTTTAGACAGATGTCACGTTTGCCGCGTTCGCCAAGAATGATGTAGGTAGAAAATCGTTCACCGTTATTGATATTAAGAATCTCAACTTTTTGACCGACTCTCATTTTCGATGCTTCAAGAAGTTCTTCATCAATGGTAATTGAACCGACGTAATTCAAGTTAGCATCGGTTACCGTAGCACGGTGAATCTTACTATAGAGCATTTCCATTGTCATTATCTATCCTTACTGGCCCATCTGCTTCATCATATCTGCTGGAGAGATCGCTGCATCCCACAACTCGCTATCGATAACATACTCTTCAACAACGTTTCCGCCGATGATATGCTCATCAATGATCTTTGTGATCTTTTCTTTTGTCAAACCTGCATACATAACATGACCCGGTTCTACTAACATGACCGGTCCTGCATTACAACGGTTTAGACAACCTGTTTGAATTGGCACTACTGTAGGCATTATACCCTTTTGCATCAAAGTCATTGCCATAAATTGGAAAAGATCCTGAGTATCCGGTGTAACACATGACGGCTTGCCAGGCATCTGCGGTGGTGCTGATTGTTGACATTTAAAGATGTAAAACGAAGGTTGTGGGATTCCCATAAACTTCTCCTTGTTAAATAATTGCGAAATTATACCCTATGAAAATTAAAGTCCATATACAGCTGTGATTTGTTAAGGTATTTATTAGACTTTTACATGGAGACATATCTTGCGGACGCATATGCTGAGCTTCTTATTACTGACAGCTATCCATGGCCTAGAGGGTGATGATCTGCTCTCAAGTGCCTTCGCTCAAGGAAAAGTGCAAGGCAACGCCACCCTCTTTTTTTATAATATCGATAAAAAAAACGAGGAAAATACATATGCGACTGCCCTCGGCGGTTTTTTAAAATACACCACGGATGATTCCAAGCCGCTCTCCGCCTCAGTCCGTTTCTATCAATCCTCTCCTATCGGGCCGAACAGAAACCCGGAAGACACCGCTTTGTTCGACAACGACAAGGGCGCTTCCAGTCTGACTGCCGTAGCAGAGTCATTTGCAGCCTATCGGCATGAAGCCTTCTTGTTCAAAGCGGGGAACATGATGCTTTCTACGCCCATGATGAACGATGACACGACACGTATCGTGCCCTGGTCCTACCAGGGGTTCACTCTGATCTCAGAAGCATTCACCGACACCAGTATCCAACTCAACTACATCACCCAGATCCGCGAGAACACCTCAGCGGACTATACTAAACAGAGTGCCAGCGGGAAGTTTGAACAGGGTATCTCCATGCTTGCCTTCACCTATGAGGGCTTAAAAGACATCAGTCTACAGACCTATTATTATCACGCCCCTGAGCTCTACAGCACCTTCATCGGCCAGGTCGATTATCAGCAGGTGCAAGGGGATGAATATCTTTTTTGTGCAGGTCTGCAGTATTTTAAAAGCGGCAAGGGAGGGATCTACAATGAACGCACTTCAAGTGACGGTGGAGATGATATCGACCTGCTTGCGCTTAAGTTTGGCGTCGACGGGGAAAACTGGAACGTCACCCTGAACTACTCCCAAAACTTCGGTCTAAGCGGAATCGTAAAAGGCTACGGAGGCTTGGCCAAAGTCTATACGACCTCTATGGTAGCCAACGGACGGGGAAATTACAAACCTGAGACCTGGATGCTGCATTCGCGCTTTGACATCGATCCGCTCTCTTACGGCCAAAGCGAGTTCGCGCTCTGGCTGACGAACACACGTGTCCATGACCCAAGGGGGAACCGTTTCAATGCCTACTATACCCATCTAAGACACTATTTTGACGGCGACACCTCTGTCTACCTGCGTTTCGAAGCGATCGACTACCTCAACGGCAAAGACGACGTGAACTATCTTCGTCTTATCGCTTCCTATGACTTCTGACGCTGGACTTACTTATCCTCCAGCAGTTCCTCTATATCCTTTGCGATACTCTGCGGTTTGGTCGAAGAGCCATAGCGTTTGATGACATGGCCTTCTCTGTCAATAAGGAACTTCGTAAAGTTCCACTTGATAGCCTCTGTCCATAAGACACCGCTTTGTTCCTGCTTGAGATAGTTGTACAGCGGTATAGCATTGTCCCCGTTCACGTCCACCTTGGCAAACATGTCAAAAGTGACATCATAGGTCCCCTGACAGAAGAAATGTATCTCCTTGTTACTCTTAGGCTCCTGCTTGCCAAACTGGTTCGAAGGGAAACCAAGCACCATGAAACCCTTATCCTTATACTTTCGATACAGTTTTTCCAAACCTTCATACTGAGGCGTAAAACCGCACTCGCTCGCGACATTGACGATCAAAAGAACTTTACCCTTGTACGCTGACAAAGAGATCTCTTTTTCATCGATCGTCTTTACTGTAAAGTCATAGACACTCATACTATTCTCCTTTGCATTTAACACATGGTTTAGCAAGATGAACATCAATAATAAAGCTAGGAAATATCTCATTTTAAATAATCCTTAAAGGCTGTTCTTCAACAGGTATTTTTTCATCTTTGCCAAGGATGATGATTTTGACATTATTGGAAGCTGTTGCATTCTCACTGTCCTGTGCTGACACAGGGAAAACATCCAGTCTTTTGTCTTTACTGCCTAGCGCCTGTACACAGATACAGTCATTGTCAAGCTTATATGTCCAATAGCCATCTGCCGTAATACTAAACTCACCATATATTCCCCTTGTGGCTGTCTGCTCGGCAAAAACGGCATTCTCCTTATTCGTCAGCAGTTTTCCAATGGCTGTCAGCACTTCATCTTCTGTGACTACTCCTGTACTCATATCATTATGGATCATCAAGGGAGGCTTGACAGGTTCCGGTCTCTCATCTTTTCCGTGTATCTCAATAGTCACATCTGTTGAAATCGTTTTTCCATATGCATTACCAAGTGTGACCTTAAAGGTATCATTTACCGTATCGCCATCATTAAGTGCCTGTACATTGGGTTTTGAGTTATCCAATATATATGTCCAAACGCCAAAAGCATCAATACTAAAACTTCCGTATACGCCCTCTGTCTCTTTTTGGACTTCAAATCTTGCCGTATCATCGTTTGTATTTAATACCCCGATGACTGTCGAAAACTCATCATGTTCAGTGACTTTTCCGTGTACATGTATCTCTTGTGTATCTTGTTCCATGTCCACCTTTCATTTTGGCTATTCAACCAACTCCAAAGCATCCTTGGACAAGCCGGCCCATGCGGATGTCTCATCCGCTTTGATACTCGATTCAAAAGCCGCCTTGGCTTCTGTCTTCTTGCCCTCTTTCATCAGAAGTGATCCGTACATATACTGGACACGGGACTTCTCTTTGTCGTTCAGGTCACGTTTGAGAAGCGTGTCCAAAAGCGCCAGCTGCTCTTTCTCTTTTTTCTGAGCCTTGAGGACCTGAAGTGCCGCGAACTCCACAAAAGGAGACTGCGAGTAGCTGTTTGTCTTCTCTTGAAGCTTCATCACCTTGTTGGCATAAGACTCGATGATGATGTCGTCATTCTCTTTGAGTCCGAGCTTGATCATGCTGACATAGAGTTCAATATCATCATACTCAAGGCCTCGGCGTTTTTCAAGCTCTTTGACCGTCTTGATCATGCCCTGTGTATTGCCCAGACGCTCGTACGCATAGAAGAGGTCTTGGAGTATATCGTCATACTCCGAACGCTTTTCCATCTCTGAGAGTGTGATCACGTCAGCGGCCACCTTCGTCAACTCTTCATACTGTCCCGACTTGTTGAGTGTCTTGGCGTAGTTATAGAGCCATTGTAGACGCTCTTCTTTGTCTTTGAGATGCTTGGCAGCCGTGGTCTTCGCGAGGAAGTAGTTCCCTGTCTTATATGCACAGCGGTACAGACTTGCATCAAACTTCTCCTCCAGAGTCAGGTTATGCTCTTTGCTTAAGCCTATGGCCGCTGCACACTCGCCTTTTTCAAGTGACTCCATGGCAAGAGCTTTGGCAGAATCCTGTTTGAGCTGGACATAGGCTTCTTCTCGTTCCGCTCCCGAACCGTCCATGTCAAGGACCTTTCTATAGCTGTGTTCCGCATAATAGAGCTTTGCTTTTTCCAATGCGGCTTTCTGTCCGATCTCCTGATCGGCATACTTGCTTTCAAGATTTTCGTACTCTGCGATCAATACTGTCTTGTTTGCATCTTCAGGTGTATAGAAAAGTGCATCCAGTGATGCCTGTACCTCTGCCGTGTACGTACTCTCTCCGTATGTTTCCTGGTAACGCTTAAGCGCCTTGTATGCGCCTGCCTTGTCTGCTGTCTCGCTTAACCATACTCCGATATCTTTGATCATCTCTTCATATTGCTCATCGTTTCGTGGTAGGTGCTTCGTGATCGCAGTCAGCATATCCGCAGCCGTCTTCTTGTCGCCTCTGTTTGCGAAAGCCCGGGCGGTATCATAGTTCTCCGTGATGTCATGAAGAAGATATTTGTCATTACCCTCTATGATCTTTGCAAACAGGTCGGCTGATTTCTCGATAAAACCCTTCTCAAGACTTATTCTGGCCAGACGTATTGCTGCCATAGAAGCGATCTCGACATCTTTTGTCATGTAGAGCGCTTTTTCAAAATAGTTCTCGGCCTGCTTCTGTTTCCCGCCTGAGACGAACTGATCACCCAAAAATATCATCCCCAAAGAGGCAAACTTGGATTCCGGATACTCTTTGAACAGACGTTCGTAAAAATAGCTTCCGTCCACCTGCTGTCCCACATCCGAATAAGCATTTGCCGTATAGGCCAGGACTTCGGCCATGTTCTCATCATCCGAATATTCGCGAATAAATTCCTTGGAGACTTCGATCAAGGCCTCACTCTCATCCGTATGGTGCAGGCCCCTCATCTTGTACAAAAGGAGTTCCGCTGTGAAAATCGTCTGCGGATAGTTTGCAAAAAGTGCATCGACATCATTGGACAGCTGTGTGTAGTTTCCGGACTCATAGGCGCGCTTGATCTGCATATAGGCACTGACATCCCCAAGCTCATTAAGCTGTATCGGCATACCCGCTATATCCAGGGCACCGACACTCGGCAGCTTCGTCTCTTCCATCTCTATGGGAAAGTCTATGCCCAAAGGAGGGGTCGTCGTCATCCTGATCAGAGGAAGTCTTTGCTTATACCCGACGATCATCCAATGTGAAGAAGTCGTATATTCGCTTGGTTTTCGTATTTTTCCCGTCTCATACAGCTTATGCTTGATAGGTATCAGCTGCATCTTCGCTACAGGAAAGACGCGCAGTATATATTTTCCGTTTTTAGTAAAAGAATCTATCTTGAAATAGTTAGTATCGAAGGCTTCGAACTTCTCTTTTGGCTCTCTTGGGAAGACACACTGTATCTGTTTGATCTCATCAAACTCATCACTCTCGCTCACACACCTGAAAGAAAACCCTTCCTTGATGTGTACCGTAGAAAAACTCTCGCCCTTTTCCCGTCCGATGTTCACGCTAAGCGTTAGTGCATAAAGTCCCGTCTGAAAGACTAAAAAAGAAAGCAGCAGAAGTACAGATCTAAACAGCAAATACTTCTCCTTGATAAATATGTCCTATTGTACACAATTTTTATTCTAAGTTCTATTAATACAATACTCTGCTTCTAACTCAGGCTGTTAAGCGCTTGATATCGCCACATCTCTTGCACGGAAAATCTGCTTACCTCAAGAGAAGAAGACAGTTATTTACATTTGTATTAATTAGCAAGAATGGATAACTAAAAAGACAAGAAAGGAGAAGTATTTATCCTAAAAATACTGTATAATTCTACTTTAATTTTACTGAAGGAAAATCATGATTCACGAGAACGGAAGAGTAGTAGACATCGCTATTATAGGAGCAGGTCCTGGCGGTATGGCAAGCGCTATCGAAGCGAAACTTGCAGGAATCGACAACATCGTTGTTATCGACAAAGCACCTCACCACAATGACATGATCCACAAGTTTTACAAAAAAGGTAAACGTGTTGACAAAGACTGGATGGGTATCAAGTTTGAGTTCACTGGTAATGTTACTTTTGAAGAGTGTTCAAAAGAAGAGTACATCGAGCAAATGGACAAGAAACTGACAGAAGCCGGTGTTCTTGACACATTTGAGTACAATCATGAGATCATGAGAGTTGAAAAAGGTGAAGACGGTCTTTTTTCAATTGTTTATGGACAGGGAAATGTATCTGAAAGTATCGAGACGATCAAAGCTAAGAACGTTATCCTTTCAGTAGGCCGTATGGGTAAACCAAACAAGCCTAAGTACAAATTCCCAAGAGAGCTTAAAGAAGTACTAAACTTCAACCTTTCTAAGGTTCAAAACGGCGAGCGCGTTATGGTAGTCGGCGGTGGTGACACAGCTGGTGAGTACGCATATGGTCTTGTAGAACTTGAAGGTATGGAAGACTGTGTCGTAACACTTAACTACAGACAAGCTGAGATCAAAAGAATGAACCCGACTAACACAGAGATGTGTATGAAGTATCTTGACAATGGCAAAATCCTTAACAAGATGGGTGTAGATATCGAGAGCGTTGAGCCTTCACCAACAGGTAAGATCCAGGTTAACTTTACTGACGGTTCAACAGCTGAATATGACAGAGCAGTTTACGCACTTGGCGGAACGACTCCAAAAGATATCCTTGTAAACTCTGGTGTTAAGACTGGCGAATGGGATGTTCCTGTTTACAATGAAAAGACGTTTGAAACAAACGTAGAAGGTCTTTACACTATCGGTGATGTTGTAACGGATCAAGGTTCAATCGCACTTGCATTCAACCACGCAAGCGACGCAGTAAAAAATATCGCTGCAAACCTAAAATAATCCTTCTTTACTATGCTCTTTTGAGCATAGTAACTCACTCTACTTAAACCCTGACTTTTTTATTATTAGAAATCCAGATAGATACTGTTGATCACTATCTTATACGCTTCATTATGTTTTTTTGACTCATCTCCCGTGATGGTCAAGGTCTCAAGTGCTTCATCATAATCAAACATCTGTTCAGTGATCTTGAATGCGGTCTCGTACTCGATATCATTGATCTCATGCAAAGAGACGTTAATGCCGCTTGCAGCGGTAATGTCAAAACCTATTCTTGTCTCTTCTGCAAACTTTCGGCTGTCCCCGACATAATACGATGTTCCAAATTTATTCTTGTAATCCATGCCCGTGTTTGGATCCATGTCATTATTTATTAAAAACGCATGGACCGCATCTCTGTTTTTTTGCTCATCCGCAAATGCCATATCTACTCCTGTAAATCTTCTAATATCATTATAATCTAAATATAGCCATTACACCAGTTTTCAGACTCAAGTTCCAGAGTGTATTAGGCCTGTTTTAAACACCGACAAGTTATACTTCCGCACTTAAAAAGACTAATGACAAGAGCACAGTGATACCGTACAAGGATAAGACGCATGAGACATTTTGACACTATTATCAATAACTTGATCAAGATACACAAAGACCCTGAGACACAGTACTCACCGACACACATGTTTGATTCACAAAATGATCTGAGTTTTGCTATCTCCCGGCTTATGGATGCGCAACACATCTTTGCCGGTGAGACCTTTGAGAACAAAGGGATGACTTCAGAACTGAGTACGCTGTGGTTTAGCATCAAAGACGAGATGCCAAGTCAAACAGCCAGCGATCTTGCGCTGTGTATCATTAAGAACACGCCATTTAGTAACACGCAGGAACAGACTGACGAACTGAAAGATCACTTTTATAAGACTATGCATACTTACACAAATAGCACGGAGTTATCAAAGGTATTTACAGACATCTTCTTTGGCGAAGCCGAAGCTAAGATGCCTAGGATGAGGGATCGTGAATAACATTTTTTAGCGTGGTTCTTTGCTCACAAAGGTATATCTTTTAACTCTCTGCATCATCGTCATCATAAATCGTAAATATTTTAGCATATCCCCAACTGAGTAGCCGTTTGTCCAGTTCTTTAGGATCATATCCGAATCTTTTGCATATACGGACTAACTTACTCACATGCTCCATGGCTACGCCTGAAACTTCTAACTCATTTTGGATCTCTTCGAATGTCATGATTAGTCTCTTTTTCTTTTAGATATTATAAAGTTTTTATTTGATTGCTTGTGCATTGATTTTGTTGGTTCATCAAAAGATCAGAAAATAAGGATCATCTATTAGAGGAATACGTCGGATATCAAACTAACAATTAAAGGGAAGTCTCACAGTATCTACAACGTCTCTTTTTCTAAATATCAAGTATAACTAACTGTTATTTTAATACATAATCATATATACATAAAACAAATAAAATGATTTATATATACATAAAATATGTAACTTATTTACATTAAAATTGTAAAATAGTTTCTAAAAATATTAAAATTATAACAATAATTTAGTATTATATGGAACTTCAAGATATACAAGGAGATATGAATGATAAGAAGTATTTTAATAGGACTATCAATAATTGGGTTTTCACTTTTAACTACAGGGTGTTCAACTATGCATATGGGATGGACTGCCGTAACACAGCAGCACAAGCTTGATGACGGAGCAATGGAAGCATATGACAATATGTTCTCGACAGTAGCTGAGTACGGTGATCCGGCTCGTGCCATGATGAAAGAGTTTAAAGTATCAGAAGATGTAGCGAATGAAGACGTCGCCGAGTCTATAAAAACACTCGCCGAAGAGTACAATATGCGTATAACAGGCGACATCAAGATGTACACCAAAGACGATGCAGCCCCAGAAGAGGTAAAACATGCAAGAATATTCTCTTTGTGTTCACTGCATATCGCAAAGGTGTTTTTAAATTACTCTAGATACTATGGCGGGTTTATGCCATGCAGGATCATGCTTATAGAGTATGGAAACGGAGACAGGTTCCTAGTGACTATGGATATGACTCTTGCTATTCATGGAGGGTTTCCACTACCGAAAGAGATGCTAGAGCTTGGTTTAGGCGTTAAAAAAGCGATGGAAGAGATTCCAGCGCGTGCTGCTATGGGTGACTTCTAGTCACCTATATTCCCTCTAGAACTCATATAACGTTTACTTCAGTGACGCTATGCGTTCACTGCTAGTTTTTGTTATATGTTTAAGTGATTGGGTAACTTTCCTTGCCACCTTTTTCTAAGTTACTGCTACTATGTACAATTTGCATATTTTCTTTTATGTCATTTCTTGTGCAATTAACGGAGTACAAAGCGAGCTCGAAAACTTTAAATCTCGATACTAAAACAAGCACCTTCAGAAGTATTTGTAACGGTTAAAATCCCATTCATATGATCTTCTATAATCTTTTTAGACATATACAGACCGATTCCTGTGCCTTTACCTTCCTCTTTAGTTGTAAAGTAAGGATCAAATATTTTTAATATGGTCCCTTCTGGAATTCCTCCAGCATTATCGGTTACTGTAATATGTACTTTATCGTTGTTTTTTTGGACGTTTACAGTCACTTTTGCATTGCTTATCTTGTTTTCTACGAGAGCATCTTTGGCATTGCTAAGTAGATTGACAATCACTTGTGAAAGCTCATTTTTATACCCTACTAATTCAATAGTATCATCACTCATAGTAGTTTTTAATTCTATACTATGAGTATCAAACGAAGATTCTAATATGTTAAAAGCTTTTTCTATAGCATCCTTGAGAAGGAAATTAGCTTTGTCTTTGCGAGGATGATAAAAATCAATAAAGTCATTGATTGTAGCTGACATAGATTGAATGAGATACATACTTTTATCTATACTTTCATTTAGCTTTTTTGTATCGATCATATCTCGATTTAGATAAATAGCTATTTTTTGTTGGATAAGCCCTAGTGCATTTAATGGCTGTCGCCATTGATGTGATATATTCATCATCATCTCTCCCATTGAAGCCATTCTCGCTTGTTGTGCCATTATCACCTGATGCTCTTGAAGTTTCTTCTCTGCCTCTTTTTGATCAGAAATATCCTCTACACTTGACCAAATATAATTTTCACCTTCTATTTCGACTATCTGGCCAGATAATCGAACCGGTATAAGATGACCATCTGAATGGATATACTCTTTTTCGTAAGGACCGTATTTACCTGTCTTTTCTAAACTTTCTAATTGACAACCTTCTTGTTGAGAGTACTTTTCAGGTGTGATTTCCCAATAAGTAAGCGAAAGTGTTTCTTCATTAGATCTACCAAGTAATTTAGAATATGCACTGTTGATATAAACCAATTCGCCATTAAGTCGACACAATGCCAAACCAATAACCATTTTTTCAAAAAGTAAACGATTAAAATTTGCATCTATTGTCACGGTAGTCTACTTTCTTTATAAGTTTTTGGTTTCTGATACATCTGCTCAGTCTTTTTGATAGATCATTTTAATTACTATTGGTTAAATTATAACATAAATAAGTAATGCAGATAACTCTTTATAGGAGGACATCGTATAGAAAATAATATTATTAGTGGAATAAGAAAATGTCCCTTAATGCAAAAGTATCATTAATTTATTAGGTGTAGTTTGGAAGTAAAAAGAAGAAGTAAGAAGCGTATAAATACGCTTCTTCAAGAGGTGGATTAGTAACCGCTGTTGTAAACCATGGTGGCAACGAATTCCATCAATGGACTTACAGCCAGGACAGATGCAATCGTAAAGACTGCCGCTGTACCGATAACCGTACGAAGCACGTTAGACGAGTTGACCATATAGTCATTGTTTCCTACAGGCTCTTTCATGAACATGTAGACAATGATCTTCACATAGTAGTACGCTGCGATAGCAGAGTTCAGTGCCATGATAAGCGCAAGGACTAGATAACCGCCTGTTACAGCCGCACTTAGCATATAGACCTTACCCCAGAACAGAGCGAATGGTGGAATACCTGCCAATGAGAACATGAACAGCGCCATCATGACTGCTGTAAATGGAGATGTCTTGATCATGCCAGAGAACTTCTCAAAAGAGTCATCGGATTCACGGTCATGCTGTTTTTCGTGTGTGATCCACAGCATCGCAAAAGCACCAAGGTTTGCAAATGCAAACAGAGCCCAGTAGACGAACAGAGCCGAGTTCGCATGTGTTGTACCGATAAGGACTGCTGCCATAACAAAACCAGCGTGTGAGATAGACGAGTAACCCAACATACGCTTGGCATCTTTTTGGACAAGTGCCCAGATGTTTGACATCGTCATCGTAAGGACAACGATCACGTACAACATGATCTCGATCCAAACCACATCTGTACTCATCAAGAACTCA
>JBFEYG010000045.1:0-12548 GCA_041562275.1 Sulfurimonadaceae bacterium
AGAGGATATTTTTTCCATACAGAGCGCTTTGCTTAGGTGAGAAATAGGCCTCTTTACCTCTGACCTTTTATCTGCTATTATATTAGATAATAATATAAAAGGGGATATATTGTTAAAAACATTGAAACTATTTTTTGAACAGTCTCCGCAGTGTCATACAGAGCTTATCCGACTGTTTATAGCCAACAGTTATAAATCAAGTATTGCGTATATAAGCAGTTTGCTTCTTTATATCTGGCTCTTTTATGCATTTATTCCTCTAAATATATTGTTGCCCTGGGTAGCGGTTCATATCCTCTACCAAGGGACGCGTTTTTATTTTCTCTACCGTTATAAAGATAAAGAGCCTTCTGCAGCATTAAAACATAAATTTCTGGTCAACCATACAGTCTTGATGTTTATAGGGGGGATGGCCTGGGGAATAGGGAGTGTATTCTGTGTTATTTATGCTCCGACTCCCTATGAGTATCTGGTCTTGGCCCTTATCTTAGGTATGTCAGCGGGAAGTATCGCAACGATAAGCTCACTGTTTCGTGTCTTTATCGCCTACAACCTTCCTATGCTATTTTTTTTGATTGCAACGTTTATTTACAAAACTGACGCTTTGCATCTGTATATCGCATTGATGGTTGTCCTGTTTACACTCATCGTTATCTCTTCGGCATCAAGTATGTATACGACATTAAAACAGTCTATAGAGCTGCAAGAACTGTATGCTGCTTCTCAAAAGGAGTTGAAAGAGTTCAATAAAACTTTGGAAGAGAAGGTCGCAAAAGGGGTTGAGCATAACCGTCAGAAGGATCAGCAGATGCTCGAACAATCCCGTTTGGCCCAGATGGGCGAGATGATCTCTATGATAGCGCATCAATGGCGGCAGCCTCTGTCTGCAATAACTGCTACTACGGGTACGATGACGATTAAAATCCAGCTGGATCAGTTTAATAATCAAGAGATGCTAGAGGATATCAAGAGGATAAATACCTATGTCCAATATCTCTCGACAACGATATCTGACTTTAGAAATTTCTTTAAACCGGATAAAGAAAAATATACCACAAACCTTCATGAGATCGTTCACAGGTCGATACAGATTATCGGAAGCCTACTCGAAAACGAAGGTATCATGCTGGAACTGTTTTTAGAATCAAAAACAGAGTTCACTTCCTATCCGAATGAACTTCAGCAGGTGGTCATAAACCTCTTGAAAAACGCTAAGGACGTTTTTAATGAGAAAGAGATTGATTCACCGCGTATACTGATCAAGACAGTAACCTTGAAGAACGAGGTTCAGCTGAGTGTGAGTGACAATGCGGGGGGTATACCTGAGAAAAACTTGAAATCTATCTTTGACCCTTACTTTACGACCAAAGAAAATAGTGACGGAACGGGCCTGGGTCTGTATATGTCAAAGCTTATCGTCGAAGACCACTGTTCAGGAAGATTAGAGGTCGAGAACTTGGGTGACGGCGCTTGCTTTATACTGACGCTTCCTATAAAATAAATGCATTCTTAAATATTAAAATTGGATTATATGCTTTTTATTGAATTTGATATAATTCAATCAAATTATTAATATAACATGATTCTTCTGATTTGAAGCGGGGGTCATGCTCAAAGGTTTAATATGAATGTTTATCCAGACAAAGAGATGTTAGAAAACTCAGATATGAAGATAGTGGATATCCGTACTCCGGGGGAGTGGCAGCAGACAGGTATCGTTCCAGGGTGTACTACGGTAACTTTTTTTGATGAAACAGGAAGTTATGATGCTGAAGGTTTTTTAAAAGCTATGGATGCCCTTGGGGGAAAAGATGTCGAGATCGGACTGATCTGCCGTACGGGAAGCCGTACTGCGCAGATAGCAAGTTTTATGGCGCAACAGGGCTATAATGTTAAAAACCTTGCGGGCGGTGTGATGAAGCTTATGAGCGAAGGTTATGAGCTGGTACCGTATAAGGGCTAGAGCAGAAATTCTTTCCGGAGACAACTTCTAATGTGTCTGGATATGGCCCTTTTCCTGTTTTGAGAGAGTCGAGTTGATTTCTTCATAGGGTTTTGCTTCTTGCGAGCAGGAAGCCAGGCTAAACAATAAGACGCTTATGATGTAAAATTGTCTCATGTGATTGTATACTCCTTCTTCAGTTCTTCTAAAAATTCCAGCATTCTGATCTGATAGGTAGACGTGTCCTCATCTGTCGTACACTCTATCAGAGGTTGCAAAAGCGAGATGTCTATCTTAGTACTATAGCGCGGAATTTGCCTGACTTCACTTCGAATCTCTTCGACCAGATGGTCAATATCAAGCCTGCCTTGCTTGTGAACCTTGTCCACATACTCTTTTGTAGTCAGCAAAAGCATTTTAGCTCTGTCTTTATCTTTGTAGATCCGCATGCCTGCCTCATGTACAAGCGAATAATCACATTGCGTAGGATGTTGATTAGCGGCGACAATGAGTGCAAAAACCTTAGCACGGAATTCCAAAGAACTGTGATGATAGACAAGGATTTCCCGTAAGGCTGTAAACACATAATGTTTTATACTAAAGAAAATTTTCATTGAAGTGAACCTTTAAAAATCTATATGATTATATCACTAAATCTATACGCCAAAACATAAAGAGATGATTTTATTGCTTAGACTATTTACAAACGTATAATGTATTTTTGGATATATATTTTAATATATCCATGCAAGATTACAGATACAATCCGTGATGCTTAGATAGATGTTGAGCAAGGTAAGACAGGTGCTGGGATTGAGTTAGAGGTAACATCTAAGGAGTGGAGGAATAGGTAAACAACTGTTTAAGTATAAACCACATGAAAAAAAGTTATTTTATACTTATGAAACGAATCTTCCTGCTTTGTCTTATTTCTATAATCTCCTTGTATGCGGATGATAGTAATCTTACTGTTGTCTCAGAGGGCAATCAGTCCGTTAGGCAAAGCAGCTATATTGATATCTATCATGGTTACCTGGACAGCAAAGTACATGAATGGGGGGTAGATATAGACAGTGCCGTATTGGGGTTGTACAATCTGTTTTCGGATAATAATGGTTCACAAGCCTTTTTGGATGAAGAAGATCTGCTTTTACTGGATTTGAACAGTTCACATTATGGTCCATATGTGGACAGTAATGTGAGTATGGAACCAATAGCACAAGAGAACAGTCAAAGTCTGACGACAACATTAAAACAAGGTCATACGGTTGTGGAAAAAGAGAGTGCGGATGAGTTCTTTTTAACACGTAAATTTCTTGAAGAGAGCGACCGTTCTTTTGTGAGAGTAAGTTACACACAACAATATAACTCTTTGGAGTCTGACCCGAATGACTTTACTGTCCGTGCACGTCTTAGCCTGGGGCGAAGCAAGAAGCACTTAAAGCTTTTTATTGAAGACTTTAACGAGAACAGTGCAAAAAATATAGCTACCTCAGGTGAAGAGAACTCTCCTTCAATCGGATTGGATCTTTTTTCAAAAAAGCGTTTCGGGATCAAACCAAAATACTCGGTAGGGTTTAGGGGTATTGATCCATTTGCGAGGGCGCGCTTTAGTTATAAGAGCAGTTTTGGACGATGGAGTTTTGAACCGGTACAAACATTTACAGAGACCTTAGATACAGAAGAAGCTTTCAAAGATACTTTTGAGGAGATGACAGAGTTCTATTTAGATACACCTACCAGCGAAGCGACTCTTTTGCGTTTTGTTTTGGATAGAGGTACGCAGTCTCGTGTAGATGGGATGCGCTATGACGGTTATGTTCAATGGTTTTGGAGTCCCCGAGAACATGCAGGGTTAAGTCTGAACCTTGGGTTTAACGGAAGTACAAAATATGAAAATACTATAGTTTACACGGATCCACCTCTGATCAAAGAAGAAAACAGGATATATAACTATCTTTTTTTTATACGTTGGAGGGAAAATATTTGGAAGAAGTGGTTCTTTTATGAGATATCACCGGGTGTGAATTATCATGAGAGAAACGATTACAGACCAAACTATAATGTCAATCTAAGGATCGATCTGTTCTTTGGGCATGTTTAACATGCGTTAAACAAGGCCAGAGCTTTATGGTCCGCGGTGGACAGCGCAAGGTCCTGTATCTCTTCTAGCGTAAACCATTCATGCCCTTCTACATAACTGTGATGAAGGTGGACTTGTGCTTCGAGTTTAAAGTGGGAGTAGGTATGCGAGATATCCCCCAGTCTCTTACAGGTAGAAACCTGCTCATGGCTTTCGTACTCGCAAAAGCCCCATAGACCGTTTAAAAATCGTGTACTTCTCTGTTTTAAGGCGAACTTGTTTTGATAGGTATGGATAACGATATGCTTTTTGCGCACAGGCGTAGGCCTTTTCATCTTTTTTTCAGGATAGGAAAGAGGATCTTCAGCAGCCTTGCATACACTGAGAAAGGGACACGCTTCGCATAAGGCCATTTTTCCTGTACAGATGCTTGAGCCCAGATCCATCATCGCCTGGTTGAAATCATAAGGCCTGCACGTATCAAAAAAATCATAGGCTTTTTTCCAGAGCTCTTTATCAGAAGCTTTTTTTATTGCAAAGATACGATACAGGATGCGTTTAACATTGGCATCCATTATAGGGACCGGCGTCTTGTATGCAAATGCAGCGATAGCATGTGCCGTGCTTTGGCCTATGCCGGGAAGCGCCATGAGTTCTGTTACGCTCTGCGGAAGTTTGTCTTTGCAATGTCGTGCACTTTTGTGAAGGTTTCTGGCCCGGGTGTAGTAGCCTAGGCCTTCCCACTGTTTAAGGACTTCGTCTTCACTGGCATTCGCCAGATCGGATAGCGTGGGAAATTTTTCTAAAAAAGGGGAGTAGAAACGCTCAAGTACAGTCTTGACCTGTGTCTGCTGAAGCATGATCTCACTGACCCATATGGCATAAGCATCATCCGTCTGTCGCCAGGGAAGCTCGTGGCGTCCATTGTTTTGATACCATAGATAAAGTGAATCATGCGCTTTTTTAAACATATGAAAGTCTAACAAAACTTTTTATTAGTTACACTTGCATCATGAAATTTGTGCAAGAACATACATCTGCGACCCTTGAAGTCAAACAATCAAAGTTTATAGCTCATCTTGTCCCCTATGAGCGCTTCACGCAAACCTTGAAGCGCTTACAAGAAGAACATCCAAAAGCACGTCATTTTGTCGTAGCCTGGCGATATATGAATGCTTTTGATCAAATCGTCGAGCACTGCTCTGATGACGGTGAACCAAAGGGGACTTCAGGCAAGCCGACATTAGCGGTACTTTCGGGAAATGATCTTATCAATACAGCCGTGATCATCGTTCGTTATTTCGGCGGGACCAAGCTAGGGACAGGCGGACTGGTACGAGCCTATTCTGACGCGTGCAACCTTGTGATAAGAAACAGTGAAACTGTGCAGTATGTTAAATTACACGGATATATCTTCCATACACTATATCCGGACCTTAGTCTTGTCGAGTACAGACTTGACGAACTTGGTATAAGGATATCTGAAAAAGAGTTTGATGAAAGTGGGGTGATAGTTAAGGTCTCTTCAGAAGAATCAATATGGAAAACATTCTATGAACAGAACAAGCGTATTATAAAAATGAAGCACTAAAGATGCTTAAATAGGTATTTACGTATGATTCATGGGTTTTTAAGTAAAACTTAACTAAAATTGCACGAATATAACTAATAGAAGGACGCTTAATATGAAACGTACTTATCAACCACATAGCACACCGCGTAAACGTACACACGGTTTCCGTTCACGTATGGCTACAAAAAATGGTCGTAGAATCATTAATAGACGCCGCGCTAAAGGGCGTAAGAGCTTAACTGTATAAACCGCTTTGAACGATTGAAACTCTCTCGGGAGTTCCAACTGGTTTATAAAAAAGGAAAGGCAGCACATGCCAAATCCTCGGTACTTTTTTACCTGAAAGGTAAAGAGTATAAAATTGGCTTTACCGCCAGCAAAAAAGTCGGCAACGCAGTTTTTCGAAACCGCGCCAAGCGCAGGCTTCGTGCACTTTTTATGGAACTATCCTCACAAATCAATCCCGGTACTTACATCTTTGTTGCAAAAGAAGCGATCCGTGACACTTCACCAAATATCCTAAAATCAGATATGCAAAAAGCACTTAAAAAAGTCGGTGCTGTAGAATGATCCGTAAATTTTTACTTGGCTTGCTTAATATTTATCAAAAGTTTTTTACACTGATCGGATACGGTTCATGCCGTTATTACCCTACCTGTTCCGAGTATGCCAAATGGCAGTTTGAAAAGAATGCGATTTGGAAGGCTTTTCTCTTCACATTTGTGCGTATTTTACGCTGTAATCAACTTTTTAAGGGTGGAATCGACTATCCTGTCGTCAACAAACTAAATTGTAAGATTAAAAAAGATAAGATATCAACGATTAAATATTGGTACGTTCCTAAGGGGAATGGCAAATACTATCTTATAAAAAATTTCTCCAAAGGGTAACTGTGTTAGAAAAAATGACTTCAAATCAGAGATTGATACTTGCATTGACGGTATCATTCGCTTTTTTTATGGCGTATACTGCCATCTTTCCACCAAAACCGCTTGATGCTGAGCAGAATGCTACGATCAAGAGTGCAGGCGATACTTCAATCAATACAACCGGGGTAAGCAGTTCACAAAACATTGATCTTGGGCATGACACTAGGGCGACAGGTTCAAGCAGTTCAGACAGTGCAGTCTTGGCAAGACTAAGCGGTTCAAACTACATCCTGACAATCGATACACTAGGGCGTATCGCACAAAAAGAGATGTTGGAAGAGAAGTTTTCGGATGAAGAGACAGGAAATGCAAAACTTGTATCTGAAACAGGTTATAAGCCACTTTATATCCGTTTTGCGGATAAAGAACTTAATGATGAAGCGATCAGAACACCTTATACATCTAATGTAAAAGAGGCAAACCTGGTTGACGGACATGTCTCTGTTACCTTGACTCAAAAACTTTCCTCAGTCACCGTAGTAAAAGATCTTACTTTTTATGCAGACGGTCATTATGATGTTAATATCAAGTTAAGTGAAGATAAGCGTTATTCTGTATATCTGGGTATGCACCCGACCTTTGAAGACAAGCAGATGATGGCAGTAGAAGGTGTCATGGTGGATACGGGTGATCATCTGATCAATATCATCGAAGATGGGGATGCGGACAGCATGAAGTCGTTTAATGATGTGAACCTTGCCTCTTCGTTTTCACAATATTTCGCTTCGATTTTTTATGGTCTGAGCAAAGATACGATGATCAAGGTAGACAGAGACAGAGACGATAATCCTGTGGTTTCTATGGAAGGTCTGAAAGAGTTTACGTTTAACGGATACATAGGTCCAAAAGATTATAAGATCCTAAACGCTATCAATCCTGACCTCGTGCATGCGATCGAGTACGGCTGGTTTACATTTGCCGCAGCACCGCTGTTTCAGCTTCTTATGTTCTTGCACGGTCTGGTCGGAAACTGGGGTTGGGCAATCGTAATATTGACGATTATTATCCGTCTTGTACTTTTCCCGCTTACCTTCAAGGGTATGATCTCTATGCAAAAACTCAAAGAGGTGTCACCAAAAGTAAAAGAGCTTCAGGCGAAGTACAAGGGTGACCCACAGCGTATGAATGCCGCAGTTATGGCACTTTATAAAAAAGAGGGAGCTAACCCTCTTGGCGGATGTCTGCCACTTTTAATGCAAATACCTGTATTTTTTGCGATTTATAGGGTATTATTAAATGCTGTAGAGTTAAAAGGTGCAGAGTGGACTCTGTGGATCACTGACTTGGCGCATATGGACCCGACCTTTGTTTTACCGATTTTAATGGGTGCATCTATGTATTATCAGCAACGTATTACGCCAAGCAACTTCACAGACCCAATGCAGGAAAAGATATTTAGATTTTTACCGATTATATTCACATTTTTCTTTGTGACGTTCCCTGCAGGACTTGTTCTGTATTGGTTAGTAAACAATATTTTTTCAATCGCTCAACAATTTGTAGTAAATAAAAAATTTAAGGCCATAAAAAAGGCTAAAGAGGAATAGATTATGGTTAAAATAGAAGCGGAGACGTTAGAAGGCGCCTACTCTTTGGCTGCTGAAAAACTGTCATGTTCTATTACCCAACTTAATATCGAAGTGATTCAGATCCCAAAATCTGGATTTATGGGACTGTTCAAGAAACAGGCTATCATTGTCGCGACTTCCAATGCTGTTGAAGATCAGAGCAGACCTCCTGTTCGTGAGCAAAGTAAGCCGGAGCCAAAACAGACAGAGTCAAAAGAACAGGTCGCGAGACCAGAGCGAAAAGTCAATGAGACGGTTCAGAAGAAACCTGCTCCGACGAAAAAGGTAAAAAAAGAGTTTCCTTCGCATAATAATATTATCCTGCCGGCATCCTTTGTAACCGACCAGGAAGAAGATGATTATGATGGCTCAGACCTTTATGCGGATGAAGATGAAGAATTTTATGTCGGTGCAGAGACGGAGATCTGTGATACACCTCATGACGAGATACATGACCAGCTGGCGGGTGTAACACGACCTGCTGCCAGAGTCAATGACAACTTCTTTGAAGAATCATGCAAGCCAAGTGATGTTGCGGATGAGATAAAAGAAAAAGTTGATGCTTTGTTTAAAAATATCTGCTTTGAGATCGATGAGATCAAGGTAAGCGAGCATGATGAGAAAACTGTCCTCATAGAGTTTACGGGAAAAGACGCAGCCCTGCTTATCGGAAAAGAAGGGTACCGTTACAAGGCACTCTCGTATATGCTGTACAACTGGATCAATGCGACCTATCAGCTTCAGCTCCGTCTTGAGATCGCAGAGTTTTTGAAAAACCAGGAAGAGATGATCTGTAAATACCTTGAGGGTGTCTATACGAACATCAACCGTGACGGAAGAGCTCAGACCAAAATACTTGACGGAGTACTGGTTCAGATCGCGCTACGTGAATTGCGTGCGGCTTATCCTGACAAATACGTTGCTATCCGTTCTACACGCGACGGGGCAAAGTTTATTATTATTAACTCTTTTAATAACGACAGCCATTAAGAGAGATCATGTTTAATGACACTATAGCAGCCGTTGCCACAGCGCATGGTATCGGTTCCATCTCTATTATTCGTCTCAGCGGGGAAGATGCGCTCTCTATCGCTTTAAGACTTGCGCGAAAAGATGACTTTCCTGCCCGCCATGCTACCTTGACCTCTTTGTATAACCATTTAGATGAACTTATCGATGAAGCTATCGTTATCTATTTCAAAGGCCCTAACTCTTTTACGGCAGAAGATATCATCGAGTTCCAGTGTCATGGAGGAAAGATAGTGGCACAGCAGGTTTTGCAAGCAGTTTTAGAAGAGGGTGCCAGGTTGGCCGAACCGGGTGAGTTCTCCAAGCGCGCTTTTCTAAATGGACGTATCGACCTGACCGAAGCCGAAGCGATAGCCCAGCTGATCGAGGCGAAAAGCGAGGATGCCGCGAAGATCCTTGCAAAGCAGATGAAGGGTGAGCTTAAAGGGTATGTCGAAAGTGTTCGGGACGATCTTTTGAACATACTTGCCTATTCTGAAGTGACCATCGACTATGCGGAAGAGGACCTTCCTCAAGACCTGATAGATCAGATACTCGAACGTCTTGAGAAACTCCATACTCAGCTTTCTGATACCTTGCAGGCAAGTCAAAGCCGTTCCGGCCTTATGCAGGGTTTCAAAGTGGCGATCATAGGCAAACCGAATGTGGGCAAAAGTTCCCTTCTTAACCTCCTTCTTAACTATAAACGCGCAATTGTCTCAGATATCGCTGGAACAACACGCGATACGATCGAAGAAGAGGTCAAAATCGGCACGCATCTTATCCGTATGGTAGATACGGCGGGTATACGCAATGCCAATGATGAGATCGAACGTATCGGTATAGAGAGAAGCATAGAGGCGATAGAGCAGAGTGATATCGTTATTGCTCTGTTTGATAATTCTCGTATGTTTGATGAAGAGGACGAAAAGATTGTCTCATTGATCGAGGAGAACAAAGATAATAAGTCCTTTATCACTCTGCTAAACAAGACAGATCTTGAGTCGAAGTTCGACAAAAAAAAGATAGAGGCGTATTCGCCGATCGCGCTCAGCTGCAAGGAGAGTGCACGCGAACTTATCTCTGCCTTGGCGGAGATTATGGATACCAAGAATGTCTCCGATGAGATGATGCTTATCTCAACACGCCAGATCAACGCTGTTCAAAAAGCTTTGAAAGAGATAGAAGATGCAAAAGTCCCTTTAGAAGAGCATGAGCTTGAGATCTTCTCTTTTCATATGAACATGGCTATCACAGAAGTCTCATCCATCACCCGGCCGTATGAACATTCCGAGATGCTTGACAAGATGTTCGGCAACTTCTGCCTGGGGAAATAGAGTTTGAAGATCATAGCGATTGACCTGGGTCTTAAGCGCATAGGTCTGGCCTATTCGGCGGACAAGAACTTTGTCACTCCGCTTAATGCCATAGAGCGAAAAAACAGAAACCAGGCCTCTGCAGAGGTAAAGAGAGTTATAGCAGAGTGGGGTGCGGAGGCTATCGTGATCGGGATTCCTATGGGTGGAAGTTCTGAGGATGAGATGCGCCGGCGCGTTGAGCACTTTATGAATCTTGTCGACTTTGAGGGACCTGTCTATTTTCAAGACGAATCTCACTCTTCGCTTGAGGCAGAAGAGTCGATGAAGGGTCTCATCAAGCAAAAGAAAGACGGACGTATCGACTCGCTTGCGGCAAAGATCATTCTTGAACGCTGGATACTCGCAAACAAAAGCATTCTCTAATAACCGTAGGTAGAGCACATTGCTTGAGCTCTCTGCTTCTTAAACATACTCTTTAAGTTTTTTGCAATATAATAGAAACAATTATATCGCAAAGGGGTATTTATGGGTATGTGGGATGGTGTAAAACGACAGCTGCGTTCGGTTGTACAGTGGGACAGTCCGGGCGCAGATGAGCTTTTCTATCGCTGGAGTGAGAACGGCGATGAGATCAAGAATGCTTCCAAACTTATCGTTGGACCGGGACAGGGATGTATCTTCGTGTACGAGGGTCAGGTCGTCGGTGTGATGGAAGAAGAGGGGATGGTCGATCTTGATACGGCCAACATCCCTTTTTGGACGACGATCAAGAAGTTCATGCAGGCCTTTGAGAGTGAACACAAGGTAGGATTGTACTTCTTTAAAAAAACACGTATCCTGGATCAGAAATGGGGAACACGTTCACCTATTAAATATGATGATCCGAAATACAAGTTTCCCGTTTCCCTTATGGCTTTTGGCAACTACAGCTTTAAGATAGAAGATGCAAAAGCATTTTTTGTCAGTGTTCTCGGCCCGCAGGAATACTACAGAGTAAGTGACTTCAGAGAGATGATGTCTTCGCGTATATCCCAGCCTATAGCAGACTTTTTGGCAACGTCAAAACACTCTTATGCAGAGATAGACTCGCAAAGAGAAGAGGTCTCAGATGAATTGGGTGAAAAGTTAAATGCCGATTTTTTAAAGCTTGGCTTCTCATTAACAGACTTTCGTATCGAGGGTACGGATTTTGACGAAGACACCCTTGCTCGAATCAACAAGATCGCAGACATCACTGCCTCGACGCACGGAGCAGGGATAGCAGGTGTCTCCTACTCCGAACTGCAAAGACTTGAAGCGATGAAAGATGCGGCCAATAACCAGGTCGGAGCAGCAGGGATGATGATGGGAATGGGAGTAGCCGGCGGATTGGCCGGTGAGACGATGAAACAAGACACTCCTGCTCCTAAAAACCTCAAAGATCGCCTCTTGCAGCTAAAGGAGCTTTTTGAAGCAGATCTGATCAGTGAAGATGAATACAATGCGAAAAAAAGAAGTGTCCTAGAAGAGTTGTAATGGCAAAATGTAAACACTGCTCGGCACCGTTGCCAAGAAAAAGTATTATCTGTGAATATTGCGGTGTCCGAAACGATATAGAGCTTCATAATAAAAATGTCGGGGTAAAGCTTCCAAAGAGCAAGCGTACCTGTCCGGACTGCCTCATCTATCTTGACAGTATCGATATTGGGAAAAACAGCCGTTTTATTATAGAGAAATGTACACGCTGTTATGGCCTCTTCTTTGATAATCACGAGCTGGAGAGAGTAATAGAACAGAGTGTGGACACCTCTTATTGGATAGACCATCATAAGTTGCATTCACTGTTACAGCACCCCTTACACAAGGACAAGATCATTTACAGGCGCTGTCCCGTCTGCAACAAGATGATGCATCGTAAAAACTATTTAAACCGCAGCGGTGTCATCATGGACTATTGTTCTGATCATGGCCTATGGCTGGATGCGGGTGAACTTAAGCAGATACAAGAGTGGACTAAGCTGGGCGGAAAACACAATGCGATGAAAGAAGAACTGGACAAAAAACACAGGCACAACAGAGCACGTGAGGACAAACGGGAGAGACTGAACAGAAGTCGGCATCATGAACCATTTCTGATGGATAAACCG
>JBFEYG010000046.1:0-12482 GCA_041562275.1 Sulfurimonadaceae bacterium
TGTGGGGATATTGGGTTCTATCCCTTCGCATGTCGACAAAGGACTTCTTTTATCATGGAGAGAGAAGATGCCCAAAGGTCAGGAAGAACTTCTTGATGCTATAGCAGCCTGTCTTGATGAGAGCGGAACTGTGGAAGATGAACAAAAAGCGGCACTCGCCCAGGCTGTACGTGAGTTCTACATGAAAAACCCTCAAGCGTTAAAGATGCAGGCTTCTGGAAATGTATCTGTTCCAACGGTACAAAACCATAGATAAAACGATAGAAGAGATCAGGACCAAGTGCTATAGCTGTTTCAGACCGATGAGCTCGTGTATGTGTAAATACATCAGGCCCATTAGGACGAAGACTAAATTCATAATCCTGATGCATACGCATGAGTTTAAAAAGATCAAAAACGGTACGGGCCATTTCACCCATCTCTCCTTGGAAAACTCCGAACTCTATATCGATGTCTCCTTTGCGCGTCACAAAGCCGTAAATGATCTTCTAAACGATCAAAAGAACAATTGCTATGTCTTGTATCCCGGAGATGACAGCCTCGTGTTAAACAGCCATTCGATTGCAGACGAGCAAAAACAGAATGTGATCTTCCTTATCGATTCGACCTGGCACAATGCAAAAAAGCTTCTGCGCGACAGCCCGAACATCCAGGCGCTTCCAAAGATCAGTTTTGAGCATACGAAGAACTCGGCCTTTAAGATCAAAGAACAGCCGATGGAGCTTTGTCTTTCGACGATCGAGTCAACGCATTGTGTCTTGGAACTTTTGAACCTGCATGGGGATGAGGGGCTTTCTTCATCTGAATTGGATGGGTTTTTGGATCCTTTTCGGAAGATGGTGGAGTATCAGGTCAAATGTACGACGCTGGAGAATAGGTCTCCTCGCTTTCGCGCTTGAGAAAGTTTTTTGGTCCTTTTTATAGAGAAAATGGATGAAACACGTTAGATAAAAAGTAATAAACTAACTACCTATAGTATTCTCAAAAAACTATATAGCCCGAATAACATGCTTCAGACTATCAAGAACCTGCGTACACCCATCCAGATATTTAACAGAAAGCTCCATCAAACCCGAGCGCTTGTTTTTATCATCTCCATAGATAAGACGGGAGATCAGTTCAGGATACGCGTTGCGGATCTGTTTTGCCGTGTCGTTGAAGGGCTGCATGATGTACTCGATGATGGTGCCGACTATCGGAACGAAAAAGATTATCGCAATAATAGCACCGGCAATGCTTCCGGAGAGTTCTACCCAGGGAGGGACCCCTGTGAAGCTGTACCAGTAGTAGTAGAAGAAGTTTTGTTGGGAGAGGTAGATCTGGTTGGCTGTGTAGGAACCTGCAAGCGCACCGATCCCTCGTGAAAACTCGCCTACAATCCCTGTTGAGAGACTGATGTCCAGTAAAAAAGAGCTGGCCTTTGTGCTGATGCGTTTGAGGTGGGTGACCTGAAGTGCTTTGAGGGCGATCTCGTCTTTCCACTCTCGAGTACAGGCCAGAAGCTGCTCTTTTCTCTCTTCATCCTCCTGTACTTCCTGCATTAAAAACTGATCGAGAAAGTGTTGGAGTCTGTGATGCAGAAGTTCAACGCAGAAGACTTCCTGGGTGAACTTTTCCAGAAGCTCTGTTTCGCTTTTTGGGACACGTGCAAAGCTTTTTGTCTTGAAGAACTTGCTCATAAGCCATGAAAGCAGGTTGTTAATAGAGATAATAAGATCAAAGATGTCATTTTTAAAGTGCCGCTTGAACATCTGCCAGGGGCTTTTATAATACTCTTTTGAGAAGGCTTCCAGTTTTGGGTTGACCACCTCATACATATAGTTGTATAAAAAGGTATTGAGTGCAGACTCAAGTGTCTGTTTTGTCTTCTTATTAGGCATGCTTGGCTTGTCTCTTGTTGGCTTGGTTTAACTCTTTTGATGCTGTTCTGACTTGGTTGTTGGCATAAGGTTTCAAGTAAGCCGGGATGATACGTCCTTTGATCTTGAGAAGATCGTCTATCATGCATTCTGCTACCTTAGCAGGTTCCAATTTTAGCTCATCCGTCAGGTAGTCAAAGAGAAGCTTAGAAAGTCTATCAAGCGAGATCTTCCAGGTCGAGTCGGTCTGTGCGTATATCCACTCACTGAAATCATAAAAAGAGTCATAGACAGTATTATCCTTCCAAAGAAGCACAATAGAGTTTTTAAAGTTTCCGCTGTTGTAAGTCAGATCCCAAAAACGTGCAAAGCGCTTCATCTTTTGTATCTGTTTGAAACTCAGCAGATCATTGCTTAAGATATCATACGGCGGGATGTCACTGTAGCGCATACCGAACTTGATGTCGTGGCGGTCAAGTGTCGTACCTGAAAGTTTTTTGAGTATACCGATCTGTATCTCTGATGAACTGATAGCGACAAGTTCGTTCAGGTTTTTACCAAAACTTTCCAGGTCTTCTCCGGGAAGTCCGACGATGAGGTCAAGATGGATATGGGCCTTGGTCTCGTTTTCGATGTAGGAAATGTTCTCTTTGATCTTATTGATCTTCAAGGGACGGTTGATATTTTCGGCTATCTCTGGATTAAGGGTCTGTATCCCAATCTCAAGCTGAAGGGCGCCGGCAGGAAAAAGAGAAATCTTTTTTTTGATGCTTTCGGGAAAATGGTCGGGAATGACTTCAAAATGCGCAAAGTAGGGCGGTTCTTTGGCAAGGAAGAAGTCCAAGATGGCATTGGCAAACTTCATGTTGAGATTGAAGGTCCGATCGACGAACTTGAAGTTTCTCGCACCCATGCTCCAGAGGTGTTCAAACTCTTTAACGAGAATATCGATGTCAAAGTTTCTTACCTTCTCGTCTATAGAGGAGAGACAGAACTCACACATAAAAGGACAACCCCTCGATGCTTCTATATAGATGTAACGGTTGTCGATATCATGCTGGCTGTAATGTTGGTAAGGAAGCTTGATCTTGCTGAGGTCTTCAAGGACCGGTTTGATTATCTTCTCATCAGGAGCTTTCTTTTCTGTTATCGCTTTACAGAGCTTATAAAAAGAGGTGTCGCCTTCACCCTGGATAATAAAATCTGCCTTGGAGAAGTCAACGCGAAAAGGCTCATAGGAGACTTCGGGTCCACCGAGTATGATCTTTGTTTCGGGTGAGACCTTTTTCAAGATCTCGATGAGCTCATGGCTCTGTTGGGCATTCCAGATGTAGATCCCCAGACCTATGATGTCGGGCTTTTCATCCAATATCTTTTCTGCGATGCTTTGGATAGCGTCATTGATACTAAACTCCAATAACAGTGTGTTCTCTTGAAGTTCTTGCATATTGGCATATAAATAGCGCAGACCGACAGAACTGTGGGTGTAACGGGAGTTTAAAGTACTTAAGATAATTTTCATATGGAATTATACTGTTTATTGATATAATCTCTCTATTAAACAGTCAGATAGCAAGGATAGAAATGAAAGAGTGTAACAGTCTAGAAGAGTTGCGTGGTGAAGTCGATAAACTCGATGATGAGATCGTAAAACTTGTTGCAGAACGCAATGCCTATATCCATCAGGCAGTGAAGTTCAAACAGAGTGTCGAAGAAGTAAAAGCAGAAGATCGCGTAAAAGAGGTCTTGGAACGTGTTCGTCATAAAGCCCTTCAGTTGGGGATGTCACCAAATATGATCACGAATCTATATAAGCAAATGATCGACGATATGGTGGAGTCCGAGATTGCTGAGTTTCGTAACAGAGGGTCTTTGTAAAAGACGCTTCTTTTGTTACAAGATATACAAAAAGTAACATTTTTTCAGAAATAAGCAGTACGTTTACCCTCTATTCGTTATAACTTAATATTATGAGTTCCAAGAAGCGTTTTTAAACGTTTTAAAGGAACAACAATGCAACTCCCTGATTTTATGATGATCTTTTCATCTTCACTTGGCCTCTCTCTCCTTCTTTGGCTTGTTGTGATCACTGTTTTATTATATATGGCCCGTCGACCTGCCCATGAAGCTATCCTTTCGGTATCGAAGATACTCTTTCATGCCTTTCGTCTTTTATCATCTTCAATACTTCTGGCAGAAAAGAAGTTGAAGCAGAGAAACAGGGAAGTCCTTCTTGCTTCGGGAAAGATCGCTTCCGAACATATCGTTGAACGTGAGTTTGAACGTATTGATGCCTTTGTCAAAAAAGATCTGGCGAAGTTCCCGACCTTGCAAAGAGAGATAACGGACAGTATCGTCAAGCTTGACGAGGATTATCAAAAGAGTACAGAGATACCGCCTGCTCCTCCGGGATGGACGAAGGCGATCGAACCTATTGCTTCTATACCGCCTTCGGAAGACTCTATGGTCGCTGAGATACTTAAAAGCATTAAAGAAGCCTTGGAAAAAGCGCAGGGAAATGCGCTGACTGCTTACCGCACAAGTTCACAAAAACGCCACTCCTTTTTGAAGAACATGGTTCCAATACTGCGTCATATCAATAAAGATCTTTTGGGTCTGGATAAAAATGTGCAGACCCTACTGGAACGTTCCTCTACTATCGACCGGCATATGGATGACTACAAACAGATCTCTCAAAAGACAGACAGAGCAGTACAGACACTCTCTTCGTCGTCTATGACACAGTTTTTTATCGCCGGTTTTGTCTTGGCCATCGCAGTAGGCGGTGCGTTTATCAACTTCAACCTTATCTCCCGTCCTATGCAGGAGATGGTCGGCGGATCCGTCTATATGATGGGATTCAAAGTAGCCGATATCGCAGCCCTGGTCATCATCCTGGTCGAGATATCGATGGGACTGTTTTTGATGGAGTCTTTACGTATCACACGGCTCTTTCCAGTGATAGGTGCACTCGAAGACAAGGTTCGTATACGTATGATCATCGTCTCTTTTGTCTTCTTGTTCCTGTTGGCCAGTGTCGAGGCGGGACTTGCCTATATGCGGGAGCTGCTTTCTGTCGATGATGCTGCTTTGGTCGCGGGTCTTTTGGGTAATGGTGCGGTTGAGACTGTAGCAGGGGTGGAAGCTTCAGGTCGTTGGATAACGACAGCAGCTCAGATGGGAATGGGTTTTATCCTGCCCTTCGCTTTGACGTTTATCGCTATTCCTTTAGAGTCATTTATACACTCGAGCCGAACGGTGATCGGCGTGTTGCTTGCCGGACTTCTGCGTCTAAGTGCACTCTTCTTGCGTTTTATTGGAAACGTCAGCAAATATCTGGGTAAAAGTCTGGTTAATATCTATGATCTTGTTATATTCTTGCCGTTGTGGATAGAGGGACTTCTTCTTAATAAAAAAGCTAAGACAAGCCCGATTCCTATTGCTTCAGCTGATGCATCTGCTACTCGTGATTCGACTGTAACACCTGCTGCGATAAAAAAGCGCACTTCACGCAAGACCAGCACTTCAAAAGAAAAAGAAGTGACAGAAGAGGAAAAGGAAATAGTATGAGAGAGATGTTAAGACCATTATGGAAAACCATACTTATCGCTGTGGTAGCTGCATTGGGTTTCAGTGCCTGCAGTACAGGCCCGCATAAAGCACATAACAAGGGTGTGTATATGTTGATTGATACTTCCGGCACGTACACGAAAGAGCTGGAAAAAGCACAGCAGATCATTAACTATACACTGGCCAAACTGAACTCGGGTGACAGTTTCGTGGTTGCCAGTATAGACACGGGAAGTTTCAGTGAAAAGGACATCATCGCCAAGGTGACCTTTGATGACAGGCCTTCTAAGGCAAATCAGCAAAAAAGAGCTTTTCAGCAGCAGGTTAACAACTATGTCAAAAGCGTAAAGTCAAGCCCTTATACCGATATCACCGGCGGACTGCTTCAGGCCATTGAATATCTGAATGAAAGAGACACACGAACAAAGACAGTTATGATCTTCTCTGATTTGAAACAGGAGCTTAAAAAAGGTTATGTCCGGGATATTCCTTTGGCATTGGACGGCTTTGATGTCGTCGCCTTGAACGTGACGAAGCTTCGCAGTGACAATATCGATCCACGCGAGTATATGGACAGATTGAAACTGTGGAAAAACCGTGTTGAAGAGGGCGCCGGAAAGTGGGATGTTATCAACGATTTAGAACGCTTGGACAAACTTATTAAAGAGTGATGAATATGACTGTAAAGTTATGTCTTTGCCAAGGGCTTATTTACTCTTCATTTACCGAGGGTACGTATAATTCCGCGTATGGCGAATGAGCTTTTTAGAGCATATATAAACTTTAAGATTATCTTTGCTACAATCAGTTTAATTTACAATAAGGAAACACAAAGATGAAAAATCTTCTTGCGATGAGTACAATAGCGGCCCTTCTATTATTTTCAGGGTGTAGTCAAAAAGATCCGGCGATCGATGCAACTAATGATACTGCAACAAGCACAGTTGATGTTAAAGATCCAAGTGCAACAGATACAAGCGGTATGGATGACAGCGGAATCGATCAGTCTGGTACTGAGAATATGGACAACGCTGAGCAGACACTTGCCGGTTTGGAAGCGCAACTTCAGACAATCACATTTGATTTTGACAAGTTTAATATCAAAGCTGATATGGAACCAAAAGTCAAGACAAACGCTTCACTTGCAAATGCAGCTGCGTCAATGTACACTGTAAAGCTTGAAGGTAACTGTGATGAGTGGGGTAGTGATGAATATAACTACGCACTTGGCCTTAAACGTGCTAAAACAACAAAAGACGCGATGATAGCTGAAGGTGTTGATGCTGCTCGTATCACAATGGTAAGTTTTGGTGAAAGCAATCCTGTATGTACAGAACAAACTCGTGCATGTTGGGCACAAAACCGTAGAGTAGATTTCAAACTTCTTCCGTAATGAGAAGCGTTTTACTTCTAAGCTCTTTTCTACTTCCGCTCTCTCTTTATGCAGAAAAGTCTGCATTTGGAGCGGGTGACCTTAATAACCCTTCCCCTTATGGCTTGACCAAAGCCGAAAAATACATTCTTGACAACAAAGAGACCATCAGCGATATAGAAGGTACTGTCCGTAAAAACAGATCTCGTATCGGCACTCTTGAAGAATCACTTTCGGGTGTGAAAAGTATAGTTGAAGGTCTGAATGAAAAAGGCCAAAACGAGAAGCTGGAGCTCCAATCATTAAAAGGCTCGTCTATAGAGATGAACCAAAAGATCGACGATATCATCGTACGTCATGATGAAAACATCAAACAGCTCAAGACGGTGATGGGTGAGTTGAGTTCACTGATCGATACGATCAACAGCCGGTATGTCAGCAAAGAAGAATACAATGCCCTTGCTACCGAGATCAACAGTTTCAAGCTTGAGGTGGCCAAACAGCTTAAGCAGATTGCCAAAGGCGGAGGCAATTCTTTGGATAATAAGAGTAATGCCCAGGTCGCCAAAGATGCAGAAGCTCTTTTCAAAAAGAAACAATATGCAGATGCTATCGATCATTACGAACACCTTATCACAAAGAACTATAAGCCGGCAGCTGCCCATTATTATATAGGTGAGAGTTATTTTCAGCTCAATGAGTATAAAAATGCAGTTGCCTATTTCAAAGAGAGTGCAAAGCGTTATTCCAAGGCAAGTTATATGCCTAACCTCATGCTTCATACCGCGATCTCTTTGAAGAAGAGCAATGATGAAGATGGAGCAAAACAGTTTTTTCAAGCCCTTATTGCAAAGTATCCTGACTCATCAGAAGCAAAAAAAGCGGAAAAACTACTGAAATAGTTTTTCGTTTTTATCGCAAGGCTTTAAAACCTTCTTCAACTTAAAGAGCAAAGCCCCTTTAAAGTATCTTATGTTAAAATCTCGAAAATCAAAATGATGATTATTTAATCACTCTTAAGGAATAAAAAATGGCAATAGAGAACAATCAAATTGTATCAATCGAATATGAAGTACGTAGCGGAGGAAATGTTGTAGACAGTAATGTAGGTGGAGATCTTCTTACATTCATGATAGGCAAGCAGCAGATCATCCCAGGCCTTGAAGAAGAAGTATGCAAGATGAGCATGGGTGACAAAGGCGATGTCCTTGTACCTGCAGCAAAAGCGTATGGTGAGTATAACAACGAAGCACTTCAAGAAGTTCCAAAAGAGCAGTTTGCAGGTATCGAACTGACTGAAGGGATGAGCCTGTACGGTCAAAGCGAAGATGGCGGAACTGTTCAGGTGACTGTCAAAGAGATCAAAGACGAAGCAGTTATGATCGACTATAACCATCCTCTTGCAGGTCAAGACCTGATGTTTACAGTTACTGTTGCAACTGTTCGTGATGCGACTCCTGAAGAAGCTATGACAGGTATTCCTGCTGAAAATGCTCAGCCAGAGACGGGTGGTAGTTGTGGTACAGGGTGTGGGTGTCACTAACTTTATAGCCACTTCCAATGCTTCACTTGAAGCATTGAAAACGGCAAACCTGCTTAAAGGTCTGCCTATCAACGCCTTTATATTCGGTCAAAGCGGAACGGGAAAAAAAAGCTTAGCCAGATACATTCTTCCAAATGCTCCTGTTGTTGACGCACGTCAATATAATGAGATGGAAGGTGCACTTAGCTCGAATAAGACGCTCATTATCTCTAATTTTGATAAAATACCAAACTTTGATAACTTTAAAGCACTTATGGATGCACATGAAGTCCGTATTTTAGGTTTGGCATCGTCACAATTCAACAGTGAGACCATCGACCAGTTTTTTGGGATCAAGGTTTCACTTCCGCCTTTAAGTGAACGACCTGAAGACGTGGCTGTATTGGCAGAAAGTTTTTTAGAAGAAGCGTGCAGGCTATTGGATGTTCATACAGACGTCAAGATCGATGTCTCAAAGATCGATCTGAGTCACAATGCTCATTCTATACGCCGTTATGTTTACATGCAAGTCCAGCTCCAAGATATACAAGAAGAAGAGCTCATGGATATTATGGAGCGTTTTCTACTGCCTAGACTTGGCGGAAACAGTGACTATAGAAATTTTCTTTATCTTTATGAGGCCCCACTTATCAATGCAGGTCTTCAAAAATTCAAGACGCAACTTCAGCTTTCAGACAAGCTAGGGTTGAACAGAAATACATTACGCAAAAAAATAGCTGAGAACAAGGAATATTTAAATCATGAGTAAGACAGCCTTTATTTTTCCCGGACAGGGAAGCCAGACAATCGGTATGGGAAAAAGTTTTGTAGAAAATTCGGATCTTGCCAAAGAGATGATGCTAAAAGCAAGTGAACGTACCGGGATTGATTTTGAAAAGATCTTGTTTGAAGAGAATGATGAGATCAATCAGACTGAGAACACACAGCCTGCGATCTTGCTTGTAAGTATGATGGCTCATGCGCTTTTCAGCGAAAGATCAGCGCTTAAACCGGCGCTTTTATTGGGACACTCTCTGGGTGAGTTTTCGGCAGTATGTGCAGCTGGAGCACTGGATTATCTTGATGCTGTTGAGCTTGTCAATGCACGCGGTAAGCTTATGCAAAGCGCTTGTGATGAGATTGAAGCCTCGATGATGGTCGTCTTGGGTCTTCAAGATGAGCAGGTCGAGCAGATCTGTGCGCAGGCACAGGCAGAGGGTAAAAAAGTATGGCCGGCAAACTATAACCAGGAAGGTCAGCTGGTCGTAGCAGGAATGAAGTCGGATCTCGCTGCTATGGAGTCTGTGTTCAAAGATGCCGGTGCAAAACGCGCGATGCTTTTAAATATGTCGGTTGCATCACATTGTCCGATCCTTGAGCCGGCTCAAGCACCTTTGAAGAAGATGATGGAAAAGATGCTGACTGACAGCTTTCTTGCTCCGATCATCTCAAATGTTACGACTGCTGCTTATTCGACAAAAGCAGAAGCGCTTGACTTATTGACAGAACAGCTGACTAAGCCTGTAAAATACAAGCAGAGTATCGAAGCTATATCAGGCGATGTGGACATAGCAATCGAATTTGGTAATGGTAAGGTTCTTGCCGGAATGAACAAACGTATCAATAAAGATATGACAACCTATAATATCTTTGATATGGAAAGTCTCGAATCCGTATTGGCTGAACTGGCCTGATGAAAGTAGCCTTAGCTCAGGTCTCGCCGGTCCTTAACCGAAATAATGTTGATATGCACCTGCAGGAGATAAAAGCCTGCGATGCGGATGTCATCGTCTTTCCTGAGCTTTCTCTAAACGGTTATCTTCTTCAAGACAAGGTCTACGAAGATGCATTTACCCTTTCAGAACTGGATTGTTTTGTCCAAGCGAGTCACAGTATAGATATCGTCTTAGGCTGTGCGCTTCGACAAGACCATCGTATCTTTAATGCGGGTATCTACTTTTCAAAAGGTGAGGTAAAGCATGTGCATCACAAAGTACATCTTCCAAATTATGGGATGTTTGAAGAGGCACGCTACTACTTTAAGGGTGAAAGCATAGAATTCTTCAATACGCTTTACGGAAAGACGGCCATAGTCGTGTGTGAAGATCTCTGGAGAGCGGAAAGCATAGCCGAGTTGTCTGCACAAAAACCGGAGATTATCTATGTAATAGCGAACTCTCCGGTGCGTGATTTTAAAGAAGAGAGTCTGCTGATAAAAGAGCAGTGGGAAGCGATATTAAAGACAACAGCCTTGCTTTGCGGCTCCTATGTCATCTTTGTCAACCGTGTAGGGTTTGAAGACGGTATAGGATTTTGGGGTTCATCCATGATCGTCACGCCTGCGGGTGAGATAGAGTCTGAGTTAAAACGCTTTGAAGCGGAGACACAGAGTTTTACTTTGAACAAACAGCTCCATTTTGCGCAAAAACAGATCATCAAAAACGATACTTTGAACCGTAAACAGAGTTAGTGTATCCATAAGAAACTAAATCACATTAAGAGAGAATAAGGCTTACAATGAACATTGCTATCATGGGTGCTATGCCCGAAGAGATCGCTCCGCTTTTAGAAAAAGTGGGTGAATACAGAGTGACCGAGTTTGCAGGAAATAAATATTACGAAGCGACCTATGCAGGGCATAACCTTGTCATCGCTTATTCTAAGATAGGAAAAGTCTTCTCTACTTTGACGGCTACGACAATGCTTCAAAAATTTGGAGCAGAACTGCTTCTTTTCTCCGGCGTTGCAGGAGCGATCAATCCTAAGCTTAAGATCGGAAACCTGATCGCTGCTACAAAACTGTGTCAGCATGATCTGGACATAACAGCTTTCGGCCACCCTTACGGATATGTACCTGAGGGCAAACAGTTTGTAGAAGCGGATGCGGGACTTATCGCAAAGGCGAAAGAAGTGGCTGAAGAGATGGATTTAGCGCTTATGGAAGGCATCATCGCGACGGGTGACCAGTTCGTGGCAGACCCGGTACGCAACAAATGGATAGGGGATACTTTTAATGCGGACGCGCTTGAGATGGAGGGCGCCTCAGTGGCCTGTGTCTGTGATGCGATGGATGTCCCATTTTTCATCTTACGGGCTATCTCCGATGCGGCAGACATGGACGCGAGTTTCTCTTTTGACGAATTCCTTGAAAGCTCTGCGATAGAGAGTGCAAACTTTATTATCAAGATGGTAGAAAAACTTGGGAATTAAGATATCTAAAAAGATAATGTCACAACTTGGAAAGACCAATGCGGCCTTCGGATTGATAGAAGAGGGGGATAAGATCCTTGTCGGTCTCTCCGGTGGAAAAGACTCTTTGACAATGATCCATGCGATGCGTGAGCAGCAGCGAAGAGCACCTTTTAAGTTTGAGTTTGTAGCGGTTACCGTTTCCTACGGGATGGGCGAAAATTTTGATTACCTTGCCAAACATTGTGCAGAGCATGGAATAAAGTTTCTTATCAAAGATACGAATATCTATGAGACAGCCCAGGAAAAGATCCGAAAGAACTCCTCTTTTTGTTCATTTTTCTCACGAATGCGCAGGGGATCACTCTACAGTATTGCACAAGAGTTGGGATGTAACAAACTGGCACTGGGGCATCATTTGGATGATGCGGCAGAGAGCTATTTTATGAATCTTATTTATAATGGCCAGATGCGTGCGCTCTCTCCAAAATACAAGGCCGGAAATGGTCTTATCGTGATCCGTCCTCTTATACAGATGCGTGAACGCCAGCTTCTTGGGTTTGTCAAAGAAAATGGACTTGAAGCGATTGGAGATGAAGCCTGCCCTGCCATGCGTTTTGATGTCAAGATGCCGCATGCCAGAGCAACGATGAAAGAGATGCTCTCAGATATGGAGAGTAAATATCCGGATATATTTGTCTCAATAAACGCTGCCTTTGGAAATATTTCTGATGAAAGCTTTTTCGATCCTGAACGCTTCTCTTTGTAGGGCTTTATACTAAACCTTACTTCATGACTTCGGTGGGTTCTTTTCCAACTCAAATCTCTCAGAGGATATTTTTTCCATACAGAGCGCTTTGCTTAGGTGAGAAATAGGCCTCTTTACCTCTGACCTTTTATCTGCTATTATATTAGATAATAATATAAAAGGGGATATATTGTTAAAAACATTGAAACTATTTTTTGAACA
>JBFEYG010000047.1:0-12326 GCA_041562275.1 Sulfurimonadaceae bacterium
AAAGAGGAAGATTTGTTGTTTGATATGAATATTAAACTGGGTTTTGTAAAGTCTGGAAAGATCGGGCGGATGAGCAAAGTTGCTCAAGCCTATCTTCAAAAGATCTTCACCGGATCATAATTTTCGGCTAATTAAAGCTCTTCCACAGGGAGCGGGGTATCTGCTATAGTCTCTACGGTTATGAAACGCGAAAAAGTCGGTTTTACAATGGAGATAGGGTACTCTATCTGGTGCTCAATCATCTCTTGCGGGTACTCTCTGTGCGCGGAGGTGATCAGGTGGTAGAAATAATCTGCACCGATCGTCGTCGCGTAGTTGATCCAGTCATAGACGATGTTGTTTTGAAGCAGGGAGTTGGACTCTATCATGATGTTGTTGTGGTAGTTGATAGAGTTAGCGATCAGCATATGTTCTCTGTCTTTGGGTTGGGTCAAGAGCAGGAGTTCAGGGTTGTAGTTGATCTGAGTGGAGAGGATATTGGACGTGTTTACATCATAAAGTGTGAGCTGTGACATGACCATTGCACTTTTGACTACAGGGGTGTTAAGAAGAAAAGAACCTTCTTGTATTCTGTCGTTTTCGTTGAGCTGGATCTCAAGGTTTGAAGTGCGTTTTGCGATAGGGTACGAGAAGAACTTTGGTTTTGAAGCATAGCTAAGGTTCAAGTCCTTCATCTCCTCTTCACTCAGGTACTCTCCATCCTCATCTTTAAACATCACACGGTCTTTGGTGATGTTCTGATCAAAGGCATAGAGGTACTCTTCTTTGGTCATGTCCGTCAGTTTTGTCCCAAGGTCGTTTTTATCATAAAAGACGGTCAAAGGTGTAGAAGCATAAGGCATGAGACTCTCTAACTGTTTTTGATAATTGATCCCACCGTAATAAATATAGTCAGTAGAGACGTTTAGGTCGTTTTTGTGTATGGTCGGAAAATAGATATGCATAGGAAGGTCCAAAGAGGCAACATTGTGTGCTCCTTTGAGCGTTAAAGGCGCGATGACATAATGAAAATCATCTTCTTCTATTTGGGCAAGGACTTTTTCCAGTTCTGCAGACTCTTCAGACTCGGCATGATAGGTCTTAAGTTCAAAAGCACGGTTCTTGGTCAGGTAGTAGGCAAAAGCTGCATTGGTAGTCGAGTAGGCATAACGGCCGATGATACGGTAAGGAAGAAGCATAGCGATCTTAAGATCCGTGTATTGGCGCATCCGTTCAACGTTAAACAGACTGATCTGGATCAAAAGCACATCGTTCAGGTTTGGATCATCCAGTTTGTTCTGCGCATGGGCTAGAAAGCTGAAGAAACGTTCTTCCTCTATGAACTTGTAAAGGCATTCATTATTACATTCTTCTGTGTCAGTATTGAGTACATAAGTCTTTGGCAGGGGAATGGATGAGACTAGAAAACTCTGCGCCTGGACAGAGAGAACGGTTAGACCCAAGAGCAAGAGATATTTAAAAATCGGCATTTATAATAATCCTTTTATGACTTGTAAGTCGTGCATTGTACACTTTTTTAGTGAAGGGTTGCGTAACAGATGTGCGGGATGGTAGATAGGCACCAATGTCCTCTTCTCAAAAGGAATCTTTTGACCTCTTACATTTTCGAAAGTGTCTTCATCTTTCATGAGACTCGTATAAGCAAGTTCCCCGAGTGTGACAATGACCTTTGGATTGACAAGCTCGATCTGTTTAAAGAGGTAAGGCTTGCAGCTGGAAAGCTCCGAGTCCAATATCTTGTGATGATGCGAAGGACGGCACTTGAGCGCGTGTGTAAGATAGATGTCATGGATATTCAGACCCAGGACGTTTTCTATCATCTTCTGCAGAGAATTACCCGATCTTCCGCTGAAGCTGTCTCCGCTCTCATCTTCTATCATCGATGGCGAACCGTCAATAAACATGATATCGGCATTGGGATTGCCAAATCCGCTCAAGACCCTTTGGCGAGACTTGCTAAGGTCACATAAATGACATTGCGATATTTGTCTATGCAGAGAATTAAGATCAGAGGGGAGAACATGACTGAAGGAGTCTTCATCGTTGTTGACACTTATAGGGTCGATGTAGGAGAAGCCCAGTGATTTATATCGGTAAAGAGATTTTAATAACACAAGGTTCTGATATGACTTCAAACATGATCCTAAATTTAATATCTTAGTGTATCCAAGCGAGCGTTAAATGCAAATAAATAAAGAAAGACTTTTGTTATGGGAGTCTTTACTGTGTAGTACAAAGACATAAGACTGTATTGTGTGAAAACAGATGTAAAACTTGAGAATAAAAAAGAATCTGTGATAACTGTTTAATATTTAAAGAAGATGAAAAGGTTTGGACTGATTAAAGAGGATTAGGGCCTAAGCCCTAAGTGTTACTTACTGAGCTACTGTTACTTCAACAGGAGTTGATTCCCAGATACCGTGCTTAGTACAGTAACCGTGTGCAACTAGGTTAAGTTTTTTACCCATTGGACGGATATTGAATGTTACTTCAGCATGAGATTTCTCATTACCAAGTGTACCCGGAACAAAAGAAGCTGCTGCAAGTTTAGTTTCACCGTCAAATAGTGTGATGCTTTCGATGAAGTGATCAAAATCATCCGGGTGAGTATACTCTTGACCCATTTTAACGTTAACTGCTAGCATCTCGCCTGCTTTTGCATCACCAAGAACTGTGATGAACGGAGAGTGACGGTCAATCAAATCTTTCTTAGCTTCACGCTCTACTGTATCGATATCTACATACTTGTTAATCTTTGGCATTTTCTGCTCCTGTTTTAAATTATGCGGTATTGTATCGAGGTCATCTTTTAATTAAACATAAGTTTTTAAAGTTAATTCTAGTTTCATTTAAATTAAAGGCAAAGGGAAAAAGAAGTGTCTGCTGCCGCAGACCGCCTTAATTTGCTTTCTAAAGAAAGTTTTTACTACGTAAAACCGCTTTTCTGAAGTCCGCTTCGCTTTTGCTAGTTTTAACCCACAATTGGATAAAATCGCAACCATTATAGAATCTCATATGAGTTTAAGGTTTATAGATGTTGCAAGCATTATTGATTGAAATCGGTGTTGAAGAACTTCCGGCTGTCCCCCTTTTAAAAGAATTAGACAATATTGAAAAAAAATGGGCCAAGGTACTGGAAGAGAGATCACTTCTGTGCGAATTCGAGTTTTATTACACGCCTCGTCGTCTTGTCTTATGGCACAGAGAGTTCAGAGTGGCACAGGAAGATACGGTAGAGGAGTTTTTCGGAGCGCCTGTGGCAATGGCTTATGATGAACAGGGTAAGCCATCAAAAGCCTGTGAAGGGTTTGCTCGAAAATGCGGTGTGAGTGTGGATGAACTTTCGCGTAGTGAAAAAGGCGGCAAAGAGGTCCTGTATTATAAAAAAGATGTCAAGGGACAAGAGAGTAAGACGCTGATCGAAGGAATGCTCAGCGAGTTTATGCAGAGCCTCAGTTTTGGCAAGTCAATGCGATGGGGAAGTCTAGAAGAGAGCTTTATCCGTCCTGTCCGTTGGCTGAATGTGATGATGAACGACGAATTGATCGATATCAAACTCTTTGGCGTCAAGTCTGCAAAGCAGACTTATGTTCACAGGATGTCTTCCTTTGAAGCACAAAAGACTGCCGGCATAAAAGAATACTTTGATGTCTTGAAAAGCGGTGCAGTGACACTTTACCCTGACGAACGCCGCCAGTCGATCATCGACGGCTTTGATGCGATCGAGAAGAAGAGCGGTTTGCTTATAGAAAGAGATGCAGACCTTTTGGACGAGGTCGTTGCTATCACGGAATCGCCAACACCGCTTTTAGGAAGTTTTGACGAGGCGTTTTTAAGACTTCCTCCTGAAGTCATCATCTCCTCCATGAAAGAACATCAGCGCTGCTTCCCAGTTTTTAAGGACGGAAAACTGACAAACAAGTTTATCGTCGTTTCGAATGCCTTGAGCGATGACTTCACCAAGGTTATCGAGGGAAATGAGAAGGTCCTTCGTCCCCGTCTTGCTGACGGGTTGTTCTTTTATGATAATGACCTCAAACGCGGTCTTGTCAATGACGGGCTTGAAAAAGTAACCTTTATGAACGGTCTGGGCTCACTTATCGACAAGATCGAACGTGAGAAAAAGATCGCAGGCAAGCTTGCCCTGGCTTACGATGTAGACCTGAAAAAAGTAGAGCGTGCAGTAGAGCTTTCCAAAGCTGACCTTATGAGCGAGATGGTCTTTGAGTTTACAGACTTGCAGGGCTTGATGGGATGCTATTATGCAACAGCGCAAAACGAAGACCCTGAAGTGGCTCTGTCGATCAAGGAACAGTACCTCCCTAACGGTGAGGATGCCGAACTTCCTTCTACGCAGGTCAGTGCGGTAGTCGCTATGGCAACAAAGCTTGATACTCTGATCGGTCTGTTCAGTGTGGATCAGATCCCTACGGGTTCTCGTGACCCCTTCGCTCTTAGACGCGCGGTTAACGGGATCATCCGTATCGTCAATGCCTATAAATTTGACTTTGACGTCTCTTCGATAGAAAAAACTTTTGCTGCTGACTATAAAGCATTTGACTATGCTGCACTTCAAGAGTTTATTTTGGAGCGTATTAACCAGTTCTATAAGGTAAACCCGTCGATCATAAAGGCTGTCATCGCGGCAGGCGACTTGGACCTGTGCACTATCGATGCCAAGATCAAGGCTCTTGACACTATCGTCAGCTCAGACAGTTTTTCTGAAAGCTTTTCTACCTTCAAACGTGTCGCCAACATCACCAAAGATGTGGACATGGACGCTGAGTTGACTGTGAGCACAGAACTGTTTGAAGAAGATGCAGAAGTGTCTTTGTTTAAGGCTTACACCCAAGTCACATCTGAAAAATACGACAATTATGAGGCACACCTTGATGCACTTTTCTCACTTAAGCCGCAGCTTGACACCTTTTTTGACAAGGTCATGGTCAATGCAGAAGATGAGAAGGTAAAGACAAACCGTAAAAACCTTGTCTCTTCTGTATACAAGAGCTTTAAAGACATAGCCGATATCAAAGAGATATCGATCTAGAAGATGAGCAGCTATGATATCATCATCATCGGTGCGGGTATCAATGGCTGTTCTTTGGCACATTCCCTTCATCACAAAGGCCAAAAAGTCCTTGTTCTCGAACAAGAAGACGTGGCTTCCGGGGGCAGTGGTGCGGCCGGTGCTTTCATAAACCCCAAGATATCGAAATCAGGCCCGCTCAAAGACCTTATTGAAGAGGCCTATATCTACGCGATGGATTTTTACTCGGCACGATTTCCTGCGTTTACTACTTCGGCGCCTTTGCTGCATATTGCCAAATATGAAGATGACAATGATAAGGTCGAGTACTTTAAGACCCATACGGGTTTGAGAACACAAGAGACGCCTGATGAACTAAAATCGGTTTTGACGGAATATTCGGATGGGTTTTCAAGCGTATATCTCAAAGACAATGCGATCTTGGAGGCCAAAGATATCTGTAAGGCTATGCTAGAGGAGATTGAGTATCAACAGGTCAAGGTTGAAAGTCCAGTTTATGAAAATGGTCTGTGGGATGTCTGCGGCTATAAAGGCAAAAAAATCGTTCTGTGCACGGGTGCCTATGAGGAGATCTTCAAAGAAGCGTATATTAAACTTAGGCGTATCTACGGTCAGCGCTGTGAGGTGACAAGCTCGACGCAGATGAAAGCTACTGTCCATCATGAGGTCTCGGTCTCGGCGACCAAGAAAAATGGACGTATTGCCATAGGTGCAAGCCATTATCTCAATGAAAAAGATATTCCTTCATCGGACGAGGGCGCGCAAGCCTTGATCGATCTGGCAAAAAAAAGTGTACGACTTGAAGATATCAAGCTCGAAAGAGTCTATTGCGGGATGCGTTCAGGCTCAAACGACTATTTTCCGATCATAGGCCCTCTTGTAGATTCAAAAAAAAGCCTTGATCTCGACAGTACAGCATTACAAGGCAATAAAACAGCTTCTGTAGTAAACTATCCTGAACTGTACATGATAAATGGAGTAGGGGGATACGGGTTTGTCCTGGCACCTCTGCTGACGGATCTGCTAAGCAGGCATTTGGTAGATGAAGAACCCTTGCCGAAGTCTTTGGAGTCAAAACGATTCTATTACCGTTGGGCAAAGAAGGAGGAAAAGAAGTGAGTTGGGCTCTTTTTATTGGGATACTTCTACTGATATATGCAACGATCATGATGTTTGTCTTTATCTTTCAGAGCCGTCTCTTCTTTTCGCCTACCTATTATCGAAATGAGGAGAGTCTTGAAGCTTTGGCAGAGTTCTTGACGCCGCTTATGCTGCCTGCAGAAGACGAGACCCTGCTTGAAGGTGTCTTGTATCAACCGGCGGGTGCTTCGGATAAGATCATCTTGTATTTCGGCGGCGTTCAGCAGGACAGTGTCGCACTTGTCTCAAAGTTTGCCGCACACTATCCGTATATGCCTTTTATCACCTATAACTACAGAGGATACGGAAAAAGTGAAGGCAGACCCTCGCAGAGCAAGATTTTTGTCGATGCCATGCATATCTATGACGATCTGATCCTTGTCTATGACTATAAGCCGGAAAACATCATCTTGATGGGTTATTCCTTAGGTTCAGGTGTAGCATCATTTTTAGGTTCACAGCGTCAGGTAAGAGAAATATTACTTATGGCACCTTACGATTCTGTTTTGGAAGTGCTGAAAAAACGCTACCCGTTCAGCGGTATTCATTGGGTGCTGAAACAGAGGTTCCCCTCTGTTGACTTTGTACCCCATATCGATGTGCCTGTTCACATCTATGCTGCCAGTGATGACAAGGTGGTTAATATAAAACATGCTAAAATGCTGAAAAATCATGTCAACAATCTGGCCGGTTTCTATGAATATACCGATGTCGGGCATAATGACATCCTTTTTAATGCAGATGTAGTCGAACATATAAAACAACTATTGGAAAAATGATGAGAGAAGCTATTATATTACTTAATATGGGTGGTCCAAACAACCTTATGGAAGTTGAAATGTTCTTAAAGAACATGTTTAACGACCCCAATATCCTTACGATGAAGAGCGGTACGCTGCGCAAGTTTGTGGCCACAATGATCACTTTTTTCAGAGCGGAGTCTTCTCAGGAAATCTACCGACAGCTTGGCGGAAAGTCTCCTATAGTAGGTTACACAGAGAAACTTGTCGCTGCCTTGCAAGCAGCACTTCCGGATGTCTATATCGATTATGTGATGCGTTACACGCCGCCTTTTGCACCTGAGGTCATCGAGAAACTGAAAGAGAAAGAGATTGAGAAGATTTTTTTGATCCCGCTGTATCCACAGTATTCGACGACGACGACCAAATCATCCCTTGAAGATTTTGAAGAGGCCTTTCGTGCCTCAGACCTGGATGCGATCTTACTTGAGAAAAAGCACTATTATGAGCTTCCAAGATACAATGATGCTGTTATTGAGCGCATCAAAGAGGGCCTGCATGGCGATAAGTGCGAGGATTACCATCTTATCTTCTCAGCCCACGGATTGCCGCAGAAGATCGTTGATGCAGGTGACCCGTATCAGCGTCATGTCGAACGTCATGTTGAGCTTTTAAAAGCAAAGCTGCTTGATAAAAACCTCCCTTTTAAAAACGTGACCCTTGCTTATCAGTCAAAAGTCGGACCTTTGGCATGGCTGGAGCCTTCACTCGAGACGATGCTTGAGAAGACACGTAATGAGAATGTACTCATCTATCCTATCGCTTTTACAATAGACAACTCCGAGACAGACTTTGAACTCGGTATCGAGTACAAAGAGATCGCAGAAGAACTTGGGTTTAAAAAGTACAGGGTAGCACCTTGTGTGAACGATCACCCTTATTTTGTCGAGGCATTGGTCGAACTTTACAACAAGATGAAGATGTAATGAAAATAGCGATCTTTGATATGGACGGTACCTTGCTTAACTCGGCAAAAGATATCACTATCTCTATCAATGAGGTGCGCCGGATCAATCATAAGCTTGGCGGTCTGAGCGAGGACTTTGTCGTAGAAGCGATAAACAGAGACCAACGTAACCTTGCTGAACTCTTTTACGGTACCGAACTCTATGAACTGCGGGACAAGACGATGTTCAAAGAGCATTACCATCAGCAGTGTGTACAAAACGTCTATCTGTATGAGGGTATAAAAGAGTCGTTGCAGATACTGCGTGAAAAGAACGTCAAAATCTCCGTTGCAACCAACGCCCCTACGAAATTTGCCCATAGGATGCTTGAGAGCTGCGGAGTGTTTGAACATTTTGACTTCATCGTCGGTGCAGACAGGGTCTCCAAACCAAAGCCTGACAAAGAGATGCTTGAGCAGATACTGCAGGGGTACGGTTATAAAGAGGGACATAAGGCCCTGATGATAGGAGATAACTCAAAAGATATGAAGGCCGCTTTGCATGCCGGAATCGACAGCGCTTTTGCGACCTGGGGTTTCAGTCCGCACTGTGAAGAGTATAAAATCGTCAGCAGTCCTTTGGATATACCGGAATATTTTTAATGCCATGCTCTAAAACCGTGACGACCATGGTGCTTTTTTTGAAGGTATCTTTGCCTTTATTTCTTCTGCTTTCACTACCGCTTCTCGCAGATCAAAAAGATTATCTTATGGCTATGGACTACTATAAGGCCAAAGAGTATGAAAAAGCATTTAAGATCATCTTCAATGAAGCGCAAGAGGAAAACAGAGCAGCACAATACCGTCTGGCAGAGATGTATGAGAACGGGTACGGTACAAAAGTGGACTATCAGCAAGCTATGTACTGGTATAAGCTCTCTTCATCACGTTATGCCTATATAGAAAGCGATGAACTTGGTGAAGCAAATGCCAGTTTTCTTTCGGATATCAGTAAGCAGTTTGGAAGTGCAAGTATAGAGCGTGGAAATGAGTATGCCCTGGCCAAGATGGAAACGGATACGCCAGAGACTAAACGGCTTTTAAAGTCAGTGATGGATGACGGGTTTTTCGGTCTTCAGCCGTATGAAACAAACTTTATACTTCCTGTCTCATACGGTAAAGATAAGCCGCCTCGTGCATCAGCAGCTACCCATCCTGACAACCTTACCCCGACGCAGCAGGAATACAGCAAGTATGACAGCAATACTGAGGTCGAATTCCAGTTCAGTCTTAAAAAACAGCTCAGTTACGACCTCTTCGGATTTAACGAGTATATCAATGTCGCTTACACACAAAAAGTGTGGTGGCAGCTGTATACCGACTCAGGACCATTTAGAGAGACAAACTACCTTCCTGAGGTCTTTGTCTCCGTCCCTACTGCTCAGAAACTGGATGACATTACCGGTCTTAAAGCAGTCAAGGTAGGTTTTTTACATGAGTCCAACGGACAGGAAGGGTACCGCTCACGATCGTGGAACCGTGTCTATCTGACGGGAATATGGCAATGGGGGAATCTCTTTCTTTCTACGCGGGCCTGGTACCGTATTCCAGAAGATGAAAAGTCTCAGGATTATTATGACGGACTAAGTTCGAATCCGAATGAATCTGGTGATGACAATCCTGATATCCAGAAGTACCTCGGCTACGGTGATATCAAGCTTGACTATCTCTACAAAAACAGCCAGTTTGGTCTTTTGTTCCGCAACAACCTGCGTATGAGCGGTGATAACAAGGGGGCTTTGGAATTAAACTACTCTCATCCGATAACAGACTCGGCAAATACTTTTTTGTATATTAAGCTTTTTCACGGTTACGGCGAGAGCCTGATAGACTACAATAGAAACGTGACGAAGGCTGCGATCGGATTTTCATTTTCAAGGGGACTTTTTTAATGCGTAAAAAACATCTTTTATATACACTCCTTCTGTCTCTTGTCTTTACGGCATGTTCAACGACTCAGACCTATCACAACAGAACAGGTTTTTTCAAAAGTTATGAATCGTTCAAGCCGGTTGCCCACAACAGTTCTCTGTTTTTTCACAAAGAAGCGGATGCTAACCTTAGTGCTTACGACAAGATGTTTATCCCTGAAATAAAGATCTTGCCGCATACGCTTCAGACTACTTCTGAAGACAACAAACTCTTTGCCCAGATAGCGGCATATGCGACATCGGCATATACAAAGAACATCATAAAAAACAGTGCTAACTATAAGGTTGTCGATGTCGCCCAAAAAGGGGCTATGGTCATGCAAATCGCTATATCTGTGGTCGAGGTCCATCCTGAGGATGAAAACTGGGACCAACTGAGTTCCTTGCCCTTTACTCTTGACGCAAGTACCTATGCTGCCTATACTGAAGGTAATGCAAGACTGTTGATCGAAGCACGCATATCTGACGCGATGAGCGGCAGCTTGCTGGCACGTTCTATGCGCATTGTGAATGAAGAGAAGATCAGACTGCATGAGGATACGCATCTTCAGTTTAAAGACCTGCAAGCAGCACTGGATACCTGGTTGTATGAGGCTGTGCTTAAGCACTGAAGAAGTTAAGGTATGTACGTAGAAGATTTATTCAATGATTGCAGCATGATATTTATAGGCCACCAATCTCATGTATAAAAAACTTGGAAAATGTCCTTTTTGTGAAGATGGGCAGATAGAGGTGCGCAAGATCGAGGTCAATGCCAAACCGGTGAAACTGTATGCTTGTTCCAATGCGCGTTGGACGTTTGAGCATGATATGTGTGAGCTTGCCGACGATGCCACCTGCTCTTATCGTATCTTTGCCAACCAGTTTTTACGCTGGAACAAAAAAGCCATCGGCGAAAATGAGATCCGCACTGTCTTGAAAGAAGAACAGGTAAAAGTTCGGCTTTACAGCGCTACGGCTAAAAAAGAGTACTATAAATGGGCAGTGTTGGATCAAGAATACGGTCTGTCGATAGTGTGGGATATCGATATAGACGAGGAAGATGAGTCTTGACAAAGATGCATAAACTTCAAGGGCTTGAGATCCGATGGAATGACGGTATTGATGCCTATATGACAGAGGTGCACAGCAGTGACCCTGTTCTGAAAGCCTTTTTCCGTATACACGACTGGGATTTTATCCGCCATATCTTTCAGGCTGTCGCAGATGAGTCTTCAGTAGAGTATGAACAGAGATCGATCGCATTTGATCAGGATTCTGTAGGTCTGTATATCGGTGATGAGCAGACCTGGCTTGACAAGACAGAAGCTCTGAAAGTCTTCTTTTATCTCTTTGATCTTATGATTGTGGGTGCGAATGACGACCATCATGGTGTGCGATATGAGCCCTGGTGGCAGGAGTTCACCGAAATGAGTTACCGTTTGAAATATAAGATCGATCTACAAAACAGGCTGTAGCTTTACTCTTTTGTAAGTGCAGTGTTGCTCTTTTCTTCAAGTATCTTCAAGGCTTTTTTATAGTCTTCGGGTGTGTTCATGTTTAAAAGTGCGTCTTCGTCATCGATATCGACATAGCCAACATGTACATTTTTAAGAAGTCTTGAGAGTTTGTGATCACCTTCGTGAAGCATGTTCAAAAGAGGCTCTTCCAAGGAGCGCGAGTATAGTCCGCAAAGAGGATGGATGCCGCCGGGAGTTCTTGCGATGACCGCATCGTACTCTTTGTCCGCAAGGGCTGTCAGCTTCTTTATGATATTTTGATCGACAAAAGGGGTGTCTACACTGATGACAAAGATCATCTTTTCTGTCTTGAGACGTCTGAAGACATTCACGAAACCGGCAGTAGGCGCATAGACATCTTTACCGATCTCATCTTCGATCACAAGGGCATCGATGTGATCGAAAGGGGTTACGTCTTTTACCGAGAGGTATACATGCTCAAAGATCTTTTCAAGACGCTCATATTGATATTTGGCCAAAGAAGCCTTGCCGGCAAAAGGAAGGAGAGCTTTGTCTTCGCCCATACGTGAGCTTTTCCCACCTGCAAACAGAATACAAGGCATGGTGTGCAGTCGCATTTTCTCTCTTTTTTATTGAAAGTATATCGAACTCTGCTATAATCAAAAAAAACAAAAGGCAGATTATGTTCAAAAAAATCCTCTTATTAAGTTTATTATTCTCATTTCTTTCACTCGAAGCGCGTCAAAAAGAGGTTTTTGACAAAGAACAGGCTGAGAACCTCCGTTATAATAAGACCATCCGCGCTTTTATGAAAGACAACAAGACCATCACGGCACTCGTAAATGACTCTTATGCTTACGTCGTCTTTCCCAGTGTAGGAAAGGGTGGGGCTATTCTTGGTGGAGCCTATGGCGAAGGTCGTGTCTACCGCAGAGGGATGTGGGTCGGCGATACGACGATGACTCAGTATACTATCGGTCTTCAAGTCGGCGGACAGGC
>JBFEYG010000048.1:0-12274 GCA_041562275.1 Sulfurimonadaceae bacterium
AGAGGACTGCCCATCCCTAAAAAGACCTCTGTATCGAGGACCTCTTTCTCTTTTTGCACATAGGCTACAATACACTGTGCTACCTCCTGTGTCTGTGAGATCGATGAGCCTGAAGGCAGATCGACATAGATGTTAAAGGTGTCATTGTTCTTGCCCGGAAGCATCTTTGCCAAGACAAGTTCTGTGGGGATCATCATCACAGAAAGTATAAACGCGAAGAAAGTCCCCAAAAGGACTAAACGCTTTTTTTTCGTATCGGAGAGTATATTGAAGAGGCTCTTCTCAAGCTTTTTAAGCATCGTTCTTCTCCTTATGTCCAGGTTTTTTCAGCAGACGTGTCGCAAGGTAAGGGGTGAAGATATAGGCAACAAAAAGCGATGCGATCAAAGCCACAGGGACATTAGCCGGAATCGGCTTCATAAACTGCCCCATCATCTGTCCGACAAAGGCCATTGGCACCATAGTCAGGATGATAGCCAGTGTCGCGATATTGGTCGGAGGTCCGATCTCATCGGTGGCCATGTTCATCAGGTCATCGATAGGCATGTCCTCGGCCTCTTTGGAATGAAAATGACGGTGGATGTTCTCGATCACGATGATAGCCGCATCCACAAGAAGACCCAAACTGAGCAAAAAGGCGAAGAGGGTGATCCGGTTGATCGTCTGTCCGCTGACGTAAGCGACAAAGAGGGTAATAGCCAGGATCGCTGGAACAGAAAAAGTGACGATCAGGGATTCTCTCCATCCCAGTACAAAGACAAGCAGGACGGCGATGATGATGATAGAGAGCACAAGGTGAAAGACAAGTTCATTGACGGCTTCGTTTGCTCTCTCCCCGTCATTTCGTGTGATGACATAAGAGATGCCCTGGGCCTGAAGTTCTGTCCTGTACTTGTGAAGCTCCTCTTTGACTGCATCGGCGATCACGACGGCGTTCGTTCCCTGCAGTTTAGAGACGGTCAGGGTGACCTGGTCATGTAGCGGTGAGAAGGTGCCTTTCTCATCGCGAGTCGATATCTTGGCAGATTTGAACTCCTGGATATTAAAGCTTTTAGTCACAGTGGCTATCTGTTTAAGGTAGATAGGCGAACCCATGTAGGAAGCGACGATGATACTGCCAATATCCTGCGCACTGTCAATGGCATTTTTGATGCCGACCATCACGATCTCATTGGTCTTCGTCTGGTTTTTAATGGTGGGCACACTGTAGGAGAGTGCCTGGACAGCCTGTACGATCTGACCCATGGAGAGGTTGTAGCCTGAGAGCTTATGCAGATCGACCTGGATATTGTATTGGTGTTTGTGACCGCCTTTGATATTGGTGACGGCAACATTGTCGAGACCGTTGATATGGTGCTGGATAAACTTGACCTTGTCGTAAAGTTCCGAGGGCTGCATCTGTTTGTCATGCGAATAAAAAGCGACGGATACGATAGGGATATCGATGTCGATATCAAGGGGTTTGATCATAGGCTGCATAGCTCCCTTGGGAAGGATATCCATGTTTTGCAAGACTTTGTCATAGACCTTGAGATTCGAGTCCTCTTTCTCTTCACCGATGTAAAAGGCCGCATTGACAACAGCGACATTGTCCATAGCCATGCCGTAGATGTTCTCAATACCTTTGACCTCTTTGAGTTTTCGCTCGAGGGGTTTGACGATGATCTTCTCTACTTCGGATGCGTTTGCGCCTGGAAGAGCCACGATCACGGTCGAACCGCTGACAACCATCTGCGGATTTTCTTCACGGGGCATCAGCATCAAAGCAAGATACCCCAGGATGATCAAAAAAATTCCAAGTACCATGGTCAAAGGGTTGCGTAAAAAACCTTGAGAAAGCCTTCCTGCGATATCTTTGGGTTGATAGGACATCTTATTCGACCTCTACGGTGGCATACATACCCGGGAAAAGACGGTGTTTTCCCGAGTCTATGGAGACCTTTACCTTGAAAGAGTGGGTCATAGTATTGGATGAAGGGATAATGGCATTGACCTTCCCTTCAAGTTTGAGTTCCAAGGAAGGGATAGTGACCTTGACTTTTTTGCCATAGCTGATACGGTTAAGTTCGCTCTCTGCGATCTCGACTGTGACTTTTAGCTGGTTAAGGTCCGATAGGATAATGGCAGGCATCCCGGGCATGGCCATCTCTCCGACTTTGATGTTCTTGGCAACGATAACACCGTCATTGGGAGCCGTGATGCGAAGGTATTTGTATTGGTTTTTCACCTCGTTAAGACGCGCCTGCGCGATGGCGATCATATCTTCTAGGGTCTTTGCGGCAAGTTCGATGTTTTCCACCTCGTATTTGGAGACCATATCTTTTTTCAAGAGGCGTCTGTGGCGCTCAAGGTTGAGTTTGACATTGGTATACTGGTTCTGATACATCTGCAAAGAGAGTTCTGCCTGACGTGCGGCAGAATCGATCTCACGTGAGTCGATACTGTAAAGCGGCTGGCCTTTTTTCACCTGCTCCCCCTCTGATACATCTACCTGGGTGACAAAACCCATAAAACGGCTGGTGATCATCTTCTCATTATCGGAGATTACGGTGCCTGAAAGTATCAGGCTCTCGGCAGAAAGGAGCGTAGAAAAGAGACTTATGATCAGAACGATGAAAAGCTTCGGAAATGAGGTGTGTCCCTGTCTTGAAGTGTTGGTGGGTGTCATTAGTTGTCTCCTTGGATCAGTGCCAGACGTTCAAGTGCGAATATCTGTGTATTGCGTTCGTTTTTGGCCTGTAAAAGCTGCAGTACCTTCTCAAGCCATTCGCTTTGTTTGATGATGACGTCACTCATGGAAGAGAGCTGCTCTTTGTATCGCCCTTCATAGTTCTCATAAATCTCGCGGGCAAGCTGCAGCTCGACATCAAGGTTTTTGATCTTGCTCTCAGCTGTTTTTATCTTGGTTTGGATCTCTTTGACCTTCAAGGCTATACCCTGTTTGGCAAGCTCTGTTTGCGATTGCATCCTGAGCTTTTCAACCTGCGCCTTTTGTATGCTCGCACTGTCGCTTCCTCCGCTGAAGAGGTTCCATTTCAGCTGAAGACCTACAGTATAGGACTTATGATCGTTTGCGCCGCCCAAAAAACTGTCATCGGCTGTCTGCATTTCTGCCATTGCCCCGACGACAGGTAGGTAACGGGACTCTTCAGCGATAAGCATACTCTCGCGTATTCTTAAGGCAGTCATGGCTTTTTTGATATCTATGCTTTTAGCAAGGATCTCTTCGACGGATATATTAGGTTGACAAAGATCGTAGACAGGCATCTCAATCTCTTTGACATCCTGATTGAGTAAAAAAGAGAGGTAATGGTACAAGAGCTCCTTATTGGAGTCCAGTTCTGTGATGACACGCGCGACATTGGCTTTTTTGGACTGGACTTCCAAGAGGTCTACTTGTTTGGCATAGCCTTCGTTGATCATCTCTTCGGTGGTGGTCTCAAGCCTGTTGATATTGCCCAGAATGATCTGTAGGTTCTTCAGTGAACTCTCGAGCAGGGCCATGTCAAAATAGCTTTTGCGTGTCTCATAGACCTTTGTGCTTATCTGTGCCTCTTTGTCAAGCAGGGAGATATTTTTCATCTCTTTGGCCATCTGCTGATAAGCACTTATCTTGTTTCCCGTATAGATAGGCAGTTCATAGACCAGCTTGCTTTGAAAGAAATTTCTGCTGTCGGGATAGTTCAGGTCATGCGGTTGGACTTTGAGGATGTCTGTTGTTCCAGGAGGAGGAGATAAAAAGTCGGCAAACCCAAAATCCCCAAATTCCGCTTCTCTAGATGCAAGTTTAAATCCGAAGACATTGCCTGCATCATTGGAACGTGATATGTTTTGAACAAAGTTGAGCTGACCATAATCCTGAGCATCTGCCATATCCAGGGAGAGCGAAGCACTTTGAATGTCATACTCGGCACTCTTGATCTCAAGGTTGTTCTGTTTGATAAGATCCAAAGCCTGATTCAGGGTGATGGCTTCGGCAAAAATGTAAAGATTGTATAGACACAGCAAAAGAAACATTCTCATCCGTACACCTTATAATATTGATTATTTTAGATTATAACATATTTCTCTCTCAAATATATCACAACTATTCTACAGAAATTTTAGCAAAGATGATATGATTCGCTTAAAAAGGAAAAGTATGATCGTACATATCGTCATGTTCGCATTTAAAGAAGAGAACAAAACCGAAAACCTCCGAAAGACAAAAGAAATCTTGGAAGGCCTGATGGGAAAGGTCCCTTCGCTTTTGAGTATGGAAGTGGGTCTGGATTTTATGCAGAGTGAACGTTCTTTTGATCTGGTCCTGACATCGACTTTTGCTGACAAAGATGCACTTTCAGCTTATGCGATCCATCCTGCACATTTAGAAGTCGTAAATTTCATCAAAGAAGTGACAGAAGCTGCGAAAGTCGTAGATTACGAGAAGGCGTAAGAAGATGCACTCGGTTTGAGTGCATACCCCATTTTAAAGCGAGTGCTCTTTTTTATAGGCGAGAATGATGCCGTATGCTTCATCCTTAAGCAGAAGTTTTTTCTTCTTAAGTTCTTCCATCTCCATATCCGTCAAATGGATATCCCCTTTTTCCGCTTTTATGATCTCATCATCAAGTGCATTGTGCTTGTCAAAGATATGAAGGAAGTGTTTGTTGGCTTCCGGATTTTCTTTCATATGTGAAATAATGTCTCTGTATTCGTGTAGCATGTGTGATCCTTTTATTAAAGCGTCATAATAAAGCGCTTTAAAATTCTACAGCGATAGAGTATAAAGTTGCCTAAAAGGATAAGGTTTTCTACTGATTTTGCACGAAGAGTATACTGCATCGTATTCTAATTGTAATATTGTGTCGCTACACTTTGATACATTGTCCAAGGCAGTGTATCAATATATGAAAGGAAGACTATGTATGAAATAGCCACAAAACTGATTTTGTCTCAGCGTTATGTCCAAAAACTTGACGGTGCCAAAGCAATGTTAGTCGATATTTGCGGAAATGATGCTATTGTCGAATTGGAACAGGGACAACTCTTAAAGATCCCTACTGAAAATTTCAAGACACGCTTTCAACTCTACCTCTGTGCCTAAGCGTTCCCACTGACCTATTGAGATAAAAGGAATCCTCCTTTTAGCTTTCGACACTCTTCGTTCTGATAATAAAACCTACTATTTTTCTATTGCATATGTACAGAAGTAAGCGCACCAGACTGTTTCCTGTGAAGGCAGTATATGCTGCAGACTAAAAAACATTCTCTACTTTATCCTGTGTGACAGCAGGCCTATTGACTCGAGGCAAGACGATGACGAATCGTGCCCCTTGCGAACTGTTTTCAGCGTGAATACTTCCGTGCAGATGTTCCTGGGTGATGGAACGTGACATATACAGACCGATTCCTGTCCCGTGTGTATCGGATTTTGTGGTGAAATAGGGATCAAATATCCTATCGATGATACTTTCATCTATTCCGCCTGCATTATCCTCGATACTCAAACAAAAGTCATCTTCGCAGGGCTGGATATCGATAGTGATGATACGCTCTTCTTTGCCCGCTTCGAGAAGAGCATCATGCGCATTTTTAAGGATATTCATACAGACCTGAAGAAGCTCGTTTTTGGCATTATGGACGTAGGAGGGTTCCAGGTGTTTGATGACTACTTTGATCTTGGCATATTTCAGCATCGCTTCTGAAAGCGAGACGGCAGAGCGTACAACCTCGGCAATGTCATAAGTCTCGGGATCTCTGTTATTGTTGTAGAAGTTTCTAAAATCATCGATGGTCTTTGACATATATTGCAGGTTTTCATCGATTTGGTCATGTGCTTCTTCAAAAGCTTGGGGATCAAACTTGTCAAGTTTAAACTTGAAGTAGAGGTTTTGGTTGATCAGCGCCAAGGTGTTCAAAGGCTGTCTCCACTGATGTGCGATCTGCTCGATCATCTCACCCAAGGCGGCAAATCGCGACTGCTGCAGCATGATCTTGTCTTTTTGCCGCTCTTTGAGCAGACCGATCGCCAGTCGTTCTTGCAGGGTTGTATTAAGATTGTTGGCTTTTTTGATGTAATGGTCTTGAATGGACTTGACACGTTCCCCCAGTGCCCATGAGAGAAGAAGCATCTCGATGGCAGATCCGATCTGCTGGGCATGGTTCATCACATAAAACCCTCCGATAAGATTAAACTTGTTAAGCGAAAAAAGTATGCATCCGACAAGAAAAGCAAACCAACCTACAACATAAAGTCTTGCCGGGCGATACCCTCTTTTAAGGACAAGAACACCGCTGACAAAGAGTGTGATAGGCGTAATGATCGAAAGTATTCCATCGATCTTGACGATGGTATGATAGGAAGCAAAGGTCGCTGCCAGAGTGAGGCCAAAACTGAAATACATATAGTACCTCAGAAAGGTATCTATTTTTGGGATATGTTTTTTAGTCTGCAGAAAGTTCCGTGAAAAGAGTATAGCGACAAAGACCAGAGCCGAAGTGCCCAGGATTGAAGCGTGTTCGACCAGCCAAGGATACGCTCCCCAGATATAACTGACTCCGATCCCGTCAAGGGAAAGCTGCCAAAAGGCAAATGTGGAGACAAAGAGGAGATAGAAAAGATACCCCTTGTCCCGTGTGTATAAGAAGATGACACTGCTGTACAGCGCCATGATCAGAAAAAGCCCGTAATACATCCCGGCGACTATCAAAGGAAGATATTGCTCCTCCATCAGGCTTTTGGCGGAAAGTATTGAAATGGGCACTTGCAGTGCACCTTCGGTCTGTATACGTATGTACAAGGTGTGCTCTTCAGCCTGCAAGAGAGGGAGTTGATGGATGAAGCTCGGATCAGAGACTTCTCTTTGAGAAAATGGACGGAGTTCTCCGGAATGGACGGTATGAAGCAGTCTGTCTTTCGCATCAAAAAGGTAGTAGTCAATGTAATCAAGCGGCGGATAATCGATCTTGATCCACCACTGTTCAGAAAGGTGCTCCTGTTCATGCCTGATCTTGAGTCTGAACCAGTACGGTATGTTCGTGATCCCAAGGTTTTGTACACCTGCGTCGGTTGAAGTAAATGTTTGAGTCCGGACTTGTTCAAGTGAAAAGGACGAATCTTTGTCTTTAAAATAGGAGACTTCATAGGGAAGATCCGTCAGGGCATAGAGGCTCTGAATGGAAAGAAAGAAGAAGACAAAGAATGAATATTTTATAGACAAAACAAGACCTGAATGATAGATGAGGAATAGTCTATCGAATTTGTTGTTAAAAGCAGCAAAACTTTATAGGTACCCTTAAGGGCAAGTCCACGAATGTTTTGCTATAGTAGATCGAATAAAAAAGGCAGGGTATGATCGAGAACCAACTTATCAATATACGAGAGAATATCTCTGAGTTTGAACGTAACAAAGACCTTATCCTAAGCCAGTGGCTCGATTATGCGGAGCCAAAACATATCCTGGAGTTTCACAAGATCGACCGGGTGCGTTTTAAAGAGTATTATGCCTCTGGGGTCTTTGATTACTTCATGGCTGTGATCAAGCGTGTCAAAAAACTGGGTGACTGTCCGGTGATGAGTGAACTGCTTGCCTATCTGAAGGACAGGGATATATCGGCGAATGAGCTTTTCAGTATCTGCAGCCACTTCCGCAAATCGATGGTCGACTTTTCCTATGATGTGAAGATCAATTCAAAGGATCTGTTTGATGAGATCTCGTATGTCTTTGATGAGAACTTCTCGGGCGTGTTGAAGCTCTATACGGATACGATCTACCAAAAAGAACAGGAGATCGCCAAGAACGTCCAGCTCTTAAACGAGTACAAGAAAGCCCTGGATGAGAGTGCTATCGTCTCCAAGACGGACGTCAACGGGATCATCACCTATGCCAATGCAAACTTTTGTGAGATATGCGGCTACAGCACAGATGAACTGCTCGGAAGGTCTCACAACCTTGTACGCCATCGGGATACCCCGGATGCTTTTTTCGTGGAGATGTGGGAGACGCTCGCCACGCAGAACATGTTCAAAGGGACCATTAAGAACCGTGCCAAAGACGGGACATCCTACTACCTTGACCTGACTATCGTCCCTATCATCGACCCGGTCAAAGGCATAAGCGAGTTCATTGCGATAGGCTATGAGGTAACGACCCTCGTCAATGCCCGTCAGGAAGCCCTTGAGGCGGGAAAGGCCAAGGAGTCTTTCCTTTCGTCAATGAGTCATGAGATACGGACACCTTTGAATGCTATTTTGGGTTTCGTCTCCATCCTGCTTGAAGAAGAGAAAGACCTCCGCCACAGCCATTACCTGAACATCATCAACAACAGCGGAGAGAACCTATTGGGTATCATCAATGATATCCTTGACTTCTCAAAGCTTCGCAGCGGGGCATTTAGAGTGGATAAGAAGCTCTTCAACCCGCATGACGAGTTTTCGCACGTCCTGGAACTTTTTTCGCAGAGTGCGTATGCAAAACATATTCTGATACGCTCTTTCATCGATCCGCAGATGCCTACCGAGCTGATCGCCGATCCTTTACGCATCAAGCAGGTCTTCTCAAACCTCTTCTCCAACGCGATCAAGTTTACGCCGGAAGAGGGGGAGATAGAAGTGCTCATAGAGTACGCAGAGAGAGTCCTGACGATCAGTGTAAGTGATAACGGAGAGGGTATCTTGGAAGAGGAGCAGGAAAAGATCTTTGATGCATTCAAACAGGCTCAGGCCACACAGGGAGGTACAGGACTTGGACTGTCCATTTCCAAACAGCTGGCCGAACATATGGGGGGGACAATACGGTATGAGAGCCGACAGCCCCAAGGCAGCAAGTTTACCTTTAAGATCCCCGTAGAAGAGTCAGCCGGTACGGTATGTTTTCCTTTTGACCCTACACCTTTTCAAAAACTGCGCATTGCGATCTTGTGCCAGCAAAGAGATCTCGAACAGCGGTTTAACTTCATCCGCCGTTATTGGGACAGTTTTAATCTCAATACCTTCTGTATTTCACGTCTTGAGGAAGACGAGTATGACCTGCTGTTCTTTATCGATGCGTATGTAGACGAAGCCTTGGTAGAGAAGATAATCGAACAGAAGATACCGAGCATTTCCTTGCTGCTGACACCGAGCAAGAAATATGATGAGGTCGATCATATCACCTCCTTGGTCTATCCAGTGTACTGCGAAAAGATCTATCATGCCTTTTTGGATGCTTTGGGTATGACGCCTCAGGATGATGGAAAGTACGTCAAACGGCTTAGACAGCGCCGATTCAAAGGGCATGTCTTGGTCGCAGAAGACAATATCGCCAACCAGGAGCTGATAAAGATCATCCTGGAGCGTTACGGTTTGAGTTATTATATCGCTACAGATGGACTTGAAGCGGTTCAGACCTTTAAAGTAGCCACCTTTGATCTTGTCTTCATGGATGAGCAGATGCCGCGCAAAGACGGACTTGAAGCGACACGGGATATTTTGAAATACGAAAAACTCAACCAGAAGAAACATACACCCATCATCGGTCTGAGTGCCAATGTGATCCAAGGGGCCAAAGAGCGTGCCCTCTCTTTTGGCTGTGATGCCTTTCTCGGCAAGCCGCTGGTCATCCGCGAATTTGAAAAGATTTTGCAGGAGTACCTTGAAGAACAAAAAGCCTTGGAAGAAGAGGTTCAATATGGAAGCTTCGAGTTCGAGCGCATCGATTTCAAAGCGCTTAAAGAGGAGTTGATGCTTGAGGATGATGAGATAAGGCTTCTGCTCAAGACTTTTGTAAGCAAGATGAAAAAGTCATTTCCTGTCCTTTCCCGTGCGGTGGAGGAAATGAATTATAATAAGATATCTCTCGAAGCCCACTCTATCAAAGGTTCAGCGGCAAATTTCCGCTTTGCACGTTTGGAAGGGCTTGCTTCAGCGATGGAGAGTGCGGCAAGAAAAGAGGATGAAGGTTTTGACTATAAATCAACTCTGGAAGAGATGGAAGGGATCATGGCCGAGATCATGGCCTAGGGGGTTCAGGCTTCGATATAGTATCCCATTCCTGATGCATTCTGTATGATGTCCGTAGGGAGCTTGTTGCGTAAGCGCCATACCAGCGTACGTACGCTGTTCTCCGTTGCACCTTCTTCTTCCCAAACATAGTTCATCGCCTGCTCGAAACTCACGACCAGACCGAGTTGGGCGACGAGAAGGCGGATAAAGGCATTCTCTTTTTTCGTGAGCTTGATCTTCTCGTCTTTGTAAAAAGTTTCGCAGGTGCTGATATCAAGATGATAATCCCCGGCAAAAGGGACAAGCGGTTTGTCTGAGACTTTTCGGTTATAGAGGAGTTTTTCCAGATGTTCTTTATTGATTAGAAGATTGTTCATGTCGTCTTTTAGCTTTTTCTCTTCTGCAAACTTATACAGTGCCATCTGTATAGTCGAATGAAGACTGTTGGGATCAAAAGGTTTGACAATATAGCCGTGTGGCTCTGTCACTTTTGCTTCATCTAGTATCTCAGCTTCGGAGTGGGAGGTAAGATAGATAAAAGGGATCTGATGCTTGCTCTTGATATAAGAAGCCAGTTCGATACCGTCAGTAGCCTCTTTCAGTGATATGTCAAGCAAGATGGCATCGGGTTCATAGATCTTGATCTTATTGCGAGCCTGTATAGTGTTTTCGGCAATGGAAACGACTTCATAACCCAGTTTTTGAAGGGTCATCTTCAGGTTCATCGCTGTGACTTCATCATCCTCAACGATTAAAATCTTCTCTTTGCTCATCCGTATATCCTTAATCCTATGTTATAAAAATTATAATGGTTTTATGTCACGAAGGTATCACATACTTAATAATATCACATTTTTGAATGTAAGCTATTTGAAGCGTTCATACTTTCACGTCAAAGCCTGAAATTGATAAGAGTTGGTATTGTACGGTCAGGTTCTACTATATGCGTACACCCTGTTTCATCGTGCGATAAACAATAGACCCCCTTTGATTAAGGATTACAGGAATAAGCAAATATTTTTGCCTTACTTGGCTTACATTGGATACAATTAGCCTATGAAAAACAGACCTTTTAAACACAGAAGAAAAAATGTTTTGGCCGAGATGGAAGATGGCGTGGCACTTGTACCTTCGGCTTTTATGCAGATGCGAAGCAATGACACGGAGTTCCCCTTCAGACAGGAGAGCAATTTTTATTATTTGACGGGCTTTGATGAGCCTGATTCCCTTCTGATTTTATGTAAAAACAGGAAAAAGTCCAAGAGCATCATCTTCTTGCGTGAAAGAGACCCTGAGATGGAGATGTGGGTGGGAAAACGTCTGGGAGTGAATGAAGCGGCCAAGGTCCTGGGCGTGGATGAAGCCTATGATATTGCTGAACTGGAAGCAACACTTCCCAAGCTGCTTGAAGGTCATAATACCCTTTATCTTGACACCTTCGCGGATAATACCTATCTTGAGACAGCGAAGCGTGTCTGTACCCGGCTTTCGCATGCAAGAGGAGTCGATATCTCTCCGAGAAACTTCATGCATCTTAACACGCTGCTTGAGAAGATGCGCCTTCGCAAAGAGCCTTATGAGATAGAGCAGATCAAAAAAGCGATATCCATTACGACGCAGGCTCATCATGCAGCGATGGCGATGGCCAAACCCGGGATGAAAGAGTATGAGATACAGGCCATTATCGAATATATCTTTAAGAAGAACGGCTCCGGACATGATGCTTACGGGACTATCGTCGCAGGGGGCAACAACGCAAATACACTGCATTACGTCGAAAACTCGATGGTGCTGGGTAAGAATGATCTTATGCTGATCGATGCAGGTTGCGAATGGAACTATTATGCTTCGGATATCACCCGAACCACTCCGGTAAGTGGAAAGTTTACAGCACCGCAGCAGGCATTGTACGAAGGGATACTCGATGCTCAGTTGAAGATCATCAAGTCGATCAAGCCGGGCATTTCCAAGCAAAAACTCCAGCATAAAAGCGAGATCCTGCTCACGCAGGTGATGATCGATCTGGGGATATTGAAAGGCTCTGTTGATGAGCTTATAGAGAAGAAGGCGCATAAGAGATACTATCCGCACGGTATCGGTCACTGGATGGGGTTGGATGTACATGATACCTGTCCTTACAAGTACGAGAACGGAGATGAGGTCGTGTTTGAAGAGGGGATGGTCTTGACGATCGAGCCGGCTATTTATCTTCCTGCAGACGACATGGATATACCTGAAGCCTACAGAGGTATCGGGATCCGTACCGAAGATGATATCCTGGTCACAGCTAAGGGGCACGAGAATCTCTCC
>JBFEYG010000049.1:0-11973 GCA_041562275.1 Sulfurimonadaceae bacterium
ATCCGACCTCAAGTCCAATATCAACAGGTAAAACATCAACTAGTGTATAATCTGCTTTAACTGAATAATCCATTATCTTAGAGCTCTTATATGAAACATATTTCATGCTTCCTTCAACACCAAGGTCTACTCCTGGAACTTCAAAACGCAAACGCCCATAAGCCATAGGAATAGGAAGCGTCTCTTTTTCTTGAACAGCATTAGCGCCAAGACTATCTGCCGCATTAATCTGTGCATCTACAAGTTTGATATCCAAACCAAGGTCAATCGTTGTCCATGCAGTGTTATCTAAAATATTATAATACATAATTGCATCTATCTGATCTAATGTAATATCAGAAGTTGCATTCGCTGAATATGTCGTCCCTTTATACGTAAAAGACGCAGTTGCTGTCCCTGCAAAATCAACAGCAGCATATTCTACACGAAGATTTGGGAGCACAGGAATTGGATGCTTGATATTAACCCATGCATATCCCTTGCTCTCTTTGTCATAGTTTAGTACCTCTGTGTCAAATGTCACAGCAGGAGTCCCACTGGTTAGTTTTCCCGCTAACTCATTATTCCATACACCTGCACCCATCTCAACACGCAGTACATCAGCTTGTGCACTTGCACCCAATAGTCCGGCTAAAAGCAGCCCTGATAAGATCTTACTCATATATATATTCTCCTTAATTCATTTAGAAAATATAGTAGCAAAAAAGAGTCTCTAAACGGTAACAATGTAAAAATTTTGGAAGATTTAGCAGTTAGAGTGTTTCAAAAAAGGAAGTGAACGATGAGGAAAAAACGAGTGAAACACTCGGCTAATGCCGATGTTTCTTTACCAAAGAATAAAAAAGTTAAAAAATCAAAAATTATTTAACGGCTGCAAGAGCTGCATCGTAGTTAGGCTCTTCAGTGATCTCTGGAACGATTTCTTTATACGTAACAACGCCTTCTTCGTTCACTGCGAAGATAGCACGACATGTTACACCTGCAAGAACAGATCCGCCAAGAAGTACACCGTACGCGTTAGCGAAGTCTTTGTTACGGAAGTCAGAAGCTACTGTCAGGTTGGTGATACCTTCTGCTGAACAAAAACGGCCAGAAGCAAACGGAAGGTCAAGAGATACGATAGTCACAGTAACATCTTTAAGATCTGCAGCTTTTGCGTTGAAGTTACGTGTTTCTGTAGCACATACACCCGTGTCAAGTGAAGGAACAACGATAATAAGTTGCTTCTTGCCCGTAGCACCACCAACGACTACGTCACCTAGACCATCTGAGTTTACAACTGTGATTGCCGGAGCTTTGTCACCTACGTTGATTTGTGTACCTACTAGTTCTACGTCAGTACCTTTGAATTTTGTTGTTGCCATGTTTGGCTCCTGTTTATAATTTATGCTGGAAGTTTACTTAAATCGGTTAATACATCTCTTTAATTGTATGTTAATTATTTTTGCTTAAGCAAGTTTTTATATATACTCCCTTACTACAACGATGTTCTCGGTTCTGTCTTGACCTCGTCTAGTGAAGTAAACATATCTTTTTCATACATTTCAAGGGCTACACGACCGATCATTGCGGCATTATCCGAACAGTATTTCAACTCCGCAAGAGAGAGTCTGGCATCAAAGGGTTTCAAAAGGGTCTCGATCTTTTCGCGTAGATACAAGTTAGCACTGGCACCGCCGACAATGGCAAAATGTTTCGGAGGGTTTGTCTTAAAATATTTTTTAAGCTTTTGAGTCAGATGACCGACTGCAGCCTTTTGAAATGAGGCGGCGACGTCCGGATAATCCTCTGGTTCTGCCTCAAGACTCACAAGACGGACCGCATTTTTCAGACCCGAATAGGAAAACGCGATCATCGGCGACTGTGAAAGCGGCAGCGGCATAGGATAGCGGTCCTCATCCCCTTCTTTGGCAAGCTTCTCGATGATCGGTCCACCCGGATAGCCAAGGTCCATCATCTTGGAGACCTTGTCAAAACTCTCTCCGAAACTGTCATCCATCGTCGTCGCGACCATCTGCATCTCTTCAAGGTTTGTGACCTCGATGACCTGGGTATGTCCGCCTGAGACCAGAAGTACCGTCATAGGGAAGGAAGTCTCTTTTTCTATAAAGAGCGAATAAATATGGCCCTTCAGATGGTTAACGGCAATAAGCGGTATATTCAAAGACAAGCAGAGTGCCTTCGCCATTGTCACACCCTCGACCAGGGTCACATTCAGACCCGGCGCCGTCGTCACTGCGATCGCTTTCAAGTCTTTAAAATAAGGTTTACATTCTTGAAGTATCTTTGGCAAAGCCTCGGCATGAAGACGTGAAGCCAGTTCAGGTACGACCCCTCCGTAAGCAGAATGCTCCAGCTCCTGAGAGATCTTCTTATGATAGACAAGTTTTTTAGTCTTTATTTCCGTAATGGAGATAGAACTGTCATCACAGGAACTTTCTATTGCGAGTATCATTCTCTTTCCTTTTTTTGTACCCATTCCAAGACCCAAGGCCACGCTCCGTAGTCGCTGTCCGCATTGATATGCCCGGCATCTTTCAATACTTTCATTGGTATCTCAAGAGCCTGCTGTAAAGCGAGTGCTTCGTCCTGCGTCAAATACGGGTCATTGGTCGAGGTCACCATCAACACCTCTTTGGCAAAGAGTTCTTTGGGTGCAGGTGCAGGGAAGAAAGTCTTGATCGTATCTAAGTCCAAGTCCAGTCGGGGAGGTGCGACCATAAGCAAGCGCTTCACCTCAGCAATATCACCCTCTTCACAGAGATGCAGCCATAAGGTGTTTGCCATAGAGTGACAGATGACGGTATCAGGTCTGAAGTCAGTCAATATCGCTTTGACCTGTTTGATCCATCGGTTCTTTGTCGGAAAATGGCAATTGTCCAAAAGCGGGAAACAGACCTGTCCGTAATCTTTGGCGATCTCGCCTGCCAGCCACGACTGCCAATGCGGATAATCACTTCCTCCCCAGCCGTGAAGGATCAGTACCTTATCCATGCTGTCTCACAAACGATCGCACTTCTTTGTCCAATTCAAAGACCTCTTCGATACTTCCGACTTGGGCCGTAAAGTTCTCATAGGCCTTGATGATTTTCCTTGAGATATCCAGAAACCCTATCTTCCCCTCTATAAACAGGTCTATAGCAGCTTCATTAGCAGCATTGAGTACCGCCCCTTTTTTCGGATGCTTAAGCAGATCATCTTTGATCTCCCAGACAGGATAGCGTTCAGCTGTTATCGCCCTGAACTCCAAGGATCCCACTTCGACAAGATTGACAGGCTTGAGAATCTGTTCTTCTACCTTGCCCAAGATCGCATAAGCAATAGGAAGCTTCATGTCTGCATTGGCGAAATGCGCTGTACTGGAACCGTCTTTAAAATCGATCAGCGCATGGATGATCGACTTCGTCTCGATCACCGCATCATACTCGCCTTCTCCGAAGAGCCAGCGTGCTTCAAGAAGTTCGAAGGTCTTGTTGACCATGGAAGCCGAATCGATCGTGATCTTCTGTCCCATCGACCAGTTCGGATGCTTCAACGCATCTTTCAGGGTAGCATTGTTCAATCTGTCCAGATCCCAGTCTCTAAACGCTCCGCCCGAAGCCGTGATGATCATCTTCTCAACCGGACGGGAATCATTCAGTAGGTACCACAGGCCGAAATGCTCGCTGTCTATGGGCTGTATCATCGAAGTATCAATAAATGCACCCGCAGCGACTAAGGACTCTTTATTCGCAAGCGCGACTTTTTTACCGCACTCGATCGCTTTTAAGGTAGGACGTAAGCCCAAGAAACCGACTAAAGCATTGATCACAAAAAGACTTGGAGAGTTTTCTATCGCTTCGAGTATCGCATCTTCCCCGTAGGTGACGGAAGGATGATTTACCTTGTGCAAGTCCTCTTTTGAACCGATGACGACGGCACGGGGAGAAAACTCTTCTATCTGCTTGTTAAGCAGATCAATGCTGTTGCCGGCGACAAGGATATCGATATTCAGACCAAAACGTCTGGCGATCTCTAAAGCATTGACCCCGATGGAACCTGTTGAACCTAGAAGAATCAATTTAGACTAATCCTCTTAGAAGAATAAGCATGATAATGACGGAGAAAAGATATCCGTCTACACGGTCAAGTATTCCGCCGTGCCCCGGAAGAATATCCCCGCTGTCCTTCACTCCCGCCTTGCGCTTGAGATACGACTCAAAGAGATCACCGAAAACAGCTGCTATAGCAGAGAGCAGAGAGATGACGATGGCCTTGTCGATATCGACAAAACTGACACCTACGAAAAAACCGGCCGCGGTAGCGATCGCGACACCACCGACAACACCTTCAAGCGTCTTGTTCGGTGAAGTCTCGCAAAACTTCGTCTTTCCGATACTTTTACCGACAAAATAAGCACCCACATCCGCACTTGCCACAACGACAAGCAGCCAAAAAAGTGCCATGACCCCATACTCACTGTAGAGCGTTATCATGAACAAGAAACTTGCTGTCGGGTAGATAAAGGGATAGAAATACTTGAACTTCAACTCTTGCGTATACGCCAATACAGAGGCAAAGACCACTGCCGCAATAAAGAAAAGATCATCCGCATAAGGATAAAAACCTGCAGCAATCCATAAAATGGCTGCATACGCGTAAAGTGTGTTGTTCTCAATCCCAAAAAGTTTGTTCGCTTCATAGAATGAAAGTAAATAGAGCGCCCCAAACACTAACCACATCAGGAAAAAGTTATCGATCAATCCGATGACGATTATCCCTGCCAATAAAGCTAAACCCGTTGTTATGCGTTCTGGGTCAATACCTTTTTTCTCAAGCCACTGCATTATATTCCTTTATTCTCATCATAAACGAATTATATCTAATTTACCTGCGTATCCATTGAGAGCTTGACGATAAGACACCTTGCTTTGTATCTGATTCTTTTGCATCGTTTGTCTTAATATTTGCTCAGGGTATGATTATCTTGCTTTGAATCATTTAAAACTGTATTTTTATGCATAGTATTTACTTATGAAACACTTTTCTATTTAAATAATAAAAATTAATAATTATTCATTATAAAAACAAATAACTGTGATAGAATCAGAAAATTTTTCTATGGAGATCTTGTATGACGTATATAAAGTGTACTTGCAATAAGGTGAAAGCTTTGGCTTCTGTATTTTGGTTATCTGCTATTGTCCTGGCGGCTTTTTTTGGACCGGTGTTAATCATACCTATTGCGATACTGGCTATGTTTAATTTTGCTTATTTGATGCTTGAACCTCTTCCTGTACCTGTCGTACTGGCTTTTATCCTTATGATCGGCCTCTCGGCATACACTATCTATTTGAACAGTATACCTCTGAGCTGATAGCCGCATAATGCACTTAAGCGGAAGTAACCTCTTCTGCGCCAATTCAATAAAGCCGGCCCCGCGACCGGCAAGATCTCTACTTTCTTTTGCCTTTCGATTACTTCTTAACTTATGCACATCAAAGAAAAGACACATCTTCAATATGCTACAATTTCGCAATTAATCCTCAGGAGAGAAGATGAGCCAAATCTCATATAAAGACGCTGGTGTTGATATTGATGCAGGAAACAGTTTTGTTGACAATATCAAACCTATTGTAAAATCTACTTTTACGCCACATGTTTTAGGAGGTATTGGTTCATTTGCCGGTGCGTATGAACTTCCTACAGGATACAAAGAACCTGTCATGCTTGCTGCTACTGACGGAGTCGGCACGAAGCTCAAACTTGCCATAGACAGCGGCAAACATGACACCGTCGGTATCGATCTTGTCGCTATGTGTGTAAACGACCTTATCTGTAACTGGGGTACACCTTCATTTTTTCTGGACTACTATGCAACGGCCAAACTGAGTGTGGATGAAGCGACTTCTGTTGTTGCGGGTATCGCCGAAGGGTGTAAGCAGTCTGAGTGTTCACTTATCGGCGGTGAGACTGCGGAGATGCCGGGTATGTATTCTGAAGGTGACTATGATCTGGCCGGTTTTTCTGTCGGGATTGCTGAAAAGTCGGAACTCGACAGGGTCTCTCAGGTACAAGAAGGCGATATCTTAATTGCACTTCCCTCTTCGGGTTTTCATTCCAATGGCTTCTCCCTTGTAAGGAAAGTACTTTTTGACAAGATGGGAATGAAGTTTGATGATGACTTTAACGGCCGTCCGCTTATCGATGTCCTTCTTGAACCGACACGTATTTACGTTAAGACATTCAAGGCACTGAAAGACAAACTTGTAGCTATGGCACACATCACAGGCGGCGGACTTGTCGAGAACCTTCCCCGCGTTCTTCCTGATCATCTCTATGCAGATGTCGACAAGACTCTTCTTCGTCCCCTTCCTATCTTCGATCTTTTGTCGGAGCATGTGGGTGAAGAAGAGATGTACCGTGCATTCAACATGGGTATCGGTATGGTCCTCGTCGTCCGTCCTGAAAACGTAGATGCTGTGCTTGCCGGGTCTGACGGATACATTATCGGCTCTATGAAGAGTGGAGACAAATGCGTCAAGATGTCTTAGCAGTGCCCTTGCAGCACTGATGAGGACACACTCTTCCCTCCTGCTTTTCTTTCACTTTTTCAAAGCCTCACTTTAATCTCTATCTGATATTATTAGTACATGGACAATGAACTCTTAGATATTTTCACTTCACGATTGCAAACTGACCTGCCCCTTATACAGGAACTGACCACAGGCCTACAAACGGACAAGGAGAATGCGACTGCTAAGCTTTTTAGAATGTTTCACAACTATAAAGCCTCCGCTTCATATCTCGGACTCAATGAGTTTCATAAACTTATAGCGCAAGGGGAGAATATCCTCAGCGCCTTACGTTCGTATCATGAGAAAGTCAACGAGAATGACATCAAGTGGCTACAGAGCTGTGCATCACAACTGCTTCATTGGCATAAACAGCTTGTTGCACAAGAGCCTCTCTCTACTATCGATGAGACCCTTTTCCCTACGATCAGTATAGTCGGCAGTCAAGAAAAGACAAGCGACATTATGCAAGGCCTGAGCATCTTATATGCCGACACCAATGCGCAGCGCACCAAAGCTATCAAAGCCCCGCTTGGACACGTTTTCAAAACCGTTGAGACGACAGACGATATCAACGAGATCAAAAACCATGTTCTTAATAACAGTATAGATATCATTATTGTAAACATGGATGACAAGAGCGTAGAAATCGCGCAGGAGCTTTTACACTTAAAACCCGACTTACCGCTTATCACTGCTATTCCAGACTTAAAGACATATCAAAAATCACGCCTTTTACTTAGCGGGGTGACACACCCTATTACCTCGCCCATACGCTCAAGTGATCTGAAACGACACCTGCACAATATCGTAAATTCCTATTTTTCTAAGATCTATACCTTGATCTCGCATCAGAAGATATACAGCTTCGTTCAAGGACTGGACCCTTTGCCAAGTTCAGTCAAAAAGATTGCGAGTCTGTGTGATGATCCCGAAAGCTCCATCAAAGAGCTCATCAAGACTGTGGAATCTGATGCTATCTCAACCGCAAATATACTCAATGCAGCAGGCTCACCTATATATGGGATACAAAAGACATCCTCCGTAGATAAAGCCGTGACGGCCTTTGGAAAACAGCTGGTCAAGGCGGTAACCCTTAGTGATCTTGCCTGCCGACTTGGAAGCTTGCAGCTAAATGCTTACGGGATCAATGAACAACAGTTCAAAGACACCTCTGCAATTCGTCTGGCACTGATGAAAAGCTGGTATACATCCGTAAACAGCGCCGATCTTAACATATTATGTTCATCGGCTATCTTAGGTAACCTGGGGATGATCCTGGTCAACCAGGAGATAATCAACGAAGGGCTTGAAGAAGATTTCAATAGCTACAGCAAAGATGAACTCACCCAAGCGGAATTCACGTTGCTGAAGACAAGCTCAGCCTTTGTCACTGCCGACACCTTGGAGTTTTGGGGCCTTGAAGCAGATCTGATCGATTCGATCCGCTATAGCGATTCACCCTTCAATGCAGCAAATGCCTATGTTCAGAAGCTGGCCTGTGCTAATGCCGTTGTCTACGCAATGGTAACACCCTATGGCAAGTTGCACGAGAACATTCCCCAGCATGTGAAATCTCTGATGTTAAAAGCGGACCTGGAACTCTCTATACTTGAAGAAGCTGTTTTGAAGATAAAGAGCAGATAAAAGGTCAGATCTTATCTCCCAGGTATTTTCTTAAGCCTGGGGAAGACGAAGAGCAGAGAACTATTCCGTTCCCATTTTTTTACGGATCATATCAGCACGCGGATAGGTGAAGCGGATATCTCTGTCTGCAAAGATCTTGTCTTTGGCATCAAGTGCATAGGCTTTTAGCTGTACTTCCAAAATACTGTCATGGCGTTCGCTCTCCGCCAAGGTCTCTGTAGTGTACAGCACCAAGGTCTTTTTAGTCTTCACACCCGGCTTGATCGTAAACGGATGTGAAGGGCGTTCGATCTTGATCTTATCGTTATTGAGAACCTCGATAAAAAACTCATGTTCCACATTTTGTGTGTTCTGGATCAAGACCGTATAGGCATTGCTTACCTTCGCCTTGCCCTCAACATTTTCTATATTGTACAGACGGGTCTGCTTGTTGATGTTCATAAGCATCAGCTCTTTGTCCATACCCATCACCATCAAGATAATAAATATGGCCGAGAGTACCGCCGCATAACCTAAGATCTTCGGACGGAAAAAACGTGTCTTGCCCTCATGCTTTTCGATCTCGCGTACACTTGACCAGTTGACAAGGCTTGGCTGGTTGAACTTGGCCATAACCTCCGTACAGGCATCCACGCACTCAAGACAGTTGATACACTCAAGCTGCAGACCCTTACGGATATCGATATGCGTAGGACAAACGGTCACACAGGATTCACAAGTCGTACACAAATCCTCTGGAGCCAGCTGATCCTGTTTGGTCACAAGCTTCTCATGGTCATCATTATAGATCCGGCCTCCGCGGCTGTTGTCATAGATCGCCATAATCGTATCATCATCATACAAGACCGACTGAATACGCGAGTACGGACAGACATAGATGCAGAAGTTCTCCTGTAAAAAGACGATATCGTAAAACAGAAACAGAGCGATCCCGATCCATGCGCCCATAAAGACAGGATGATCTCCTATATTGAGCGCATAATCAAAGAACTGCTCAGGCGGGACAAAGAACCACAAGGCGTCCGCAGCAGCCAAAGAGGCCAAGATCAAAGAGATGATCCAGATAATAACGCGTTTTACCTTGTTGATAGGCTTTGAATAATCCGGCTCTTTCTGCTTGTTCTTGATACGTTTGCGCAGTTTGAATATCTTTGTCTCGATAAGGTCTCTGAAAAAAGCGCGAAAGATCGTCTGAGGACAGAACCAACCGCAGAACATGCGCCCCCCAAGAACCGTGATCCCAAAAACGCCGATAAAAAGTATCATCAATAAAAAAGGCAAGAGGTAGAGTTCTTGCATATCAAACGTAATAAAGAAAAAGTGAAATTTAAAATCAATAAAGCTAAGTAAGAATATATGATTTCCGTTAACCGTTACCCAGGGTATGACCAGTGTAAAGATGGTTGCAAAAGCAAATACCCCATAGCGCATATAGCGGAGAGGAATCCACCCTTTCAAATACTCCGAGGCTTTCAATTTTTTTGTTGTTTCTACCATGCCTATATCTCCATGTCTTATAATAAAGCATAATTATAATTATAATAAATCACCGATGTATCACAGAATTGTACAACTACTATACTCTCAAAATCTTTAAACACATTCACCTTTAAACAGCTGATTGCCTAATTTAAACCTCTATTTATTTTAGCTATAATTTTCACACTATCACAAAGGACATATTTGGAAGGTTTGTTTATAGAATACAAAGATCCTCTCTTTGGAATCATTCTTTTTTTCGCACTGATCTTCATCATCACGTTTTTCTCTTATTGGTGGGGATGGCACAAGACAAAAGAAGATGCCAAAAGTCTGGATAAGTTCATCAAAAACTTTCATTCGCTCCCGAGTGAAAAGGATCTGAACGACCTTTTGCACACCTCTTCCCTTTCGCATAAGTCATTGTTTCTTCTGGCATCGACCTATATTCAACATGGTGATTATGAGAAGAGTATAGAGATCTACAGCGCGATACTGGAGAAAAGACTCTCAACCGACGAACGCAAGGAGACGATGTTTCTGCTAGGCCAGACCTACCTGAAAGCAGGTTTTCTGGAACGTTCTAAGAAACTTTTTCTGGAGATACTCTCGCGACACCCCCGTACTCCGTCTGCGTTACAGTTTCTACTGATCATCTATGAGAAGATGCGTGACTTTAAAAAGGCGAAAGAGGTACTTGAACCTTTAAACGAGCTGGATATGGAGGTGAGCAAGGATGCCATGTATCTGGAGATCATCTCCATGCAACATGACCTTGGACTGCTCAACGAACAAAAGACACAAAAGATTATTCAGTGGTATGAAGAGAACAACCAGCTCGGCTATATGATCTTCGAATATCTCTTCAGACAGGCGCCTGAGTTGGCTTGGAAAAATCTTGATCAATCCCTGTGCGCTCGAATAGCTGACATACTCTGGAATTTAGAGCAGCATCAACTCGATTTAGATATAATTTCATCGAACTCTTTTCTGCGTGAACTCTACACTGCCAAAGGCATTATAGACAGTGCACAGCAAAGCAATGTGTTTGAACTCGATATCTTGATCAATCTTCGAGCTCAGCACTATCAGGGTGCTGATTTGCAGTTTGAATATCTGTGCAGTTCATGTAAACAGGTCTTTCCGTTTTCATTTCACCGCTGTCCAAACTGCTTAGGCATTGACACATTAAAAAGCGAGATGCTTTTGACAAAGGCTGTTTTTGAAACAAATCTATCTTTTCAGTGATGGTTCTGCCTTAGGCAATCCGGGGCCGGGCGGCTACGGGACGATCATACGTTATAAAGATAGCGAAAAGGAACTCACCGGAGGAGAAAGACATACGACTAACAACCGTATGGAACTCCTTGGCGTCATAGAGGGACTTCGCGCACTCAAAGAGCCCTGCAAGGTTGAGATCATTTCGGACTCTTCCTATGTTGTAAAAGGCATAAACGAATGGCTGCAAGGATGGATTGCAAGAGACTTTAAAAAAGTCAAAAATCCTGACCTCTGGAAGGCCTACATCGAAGCGGCCAAAGAGCATCATATCCATGCGATCTGGGTCCGTGGCCATAATGGACATGATGAGAATGAACGCTGTGATGAGATCGCACGCACTACGGCCGAAAAGTTCAAAAAAGAACTTCAAAAAATTGAAAAGGAATAAAGTGAAAGCACTTGATGAATTAGAAAAAACACTAGATTATCATTTTGAAGATCCACAGCTCCTTATTGAAGCGCTGACGCATAAAAGCTACAAGCAGCCCTACAATAATGAGCGATTGGAATTTCTTGGTGATGCGGTACTGGACCTGGTCGTGGGAGAATACCTCTTTCGCACCTTTCCCAACTTTGATGAGGGAAAACTCTCAAAGATGCGGGCCTCATTAGTCAACGAAGAAGGTTTCACCCGCTTGGCCGAGCATATCAACCTGGGTGAGTTTATCTTCCTCTCTAACGCCGAAGAGAACAATAACGGCAGAGAGAAGCCCTCTTTGCTTTCAAATGCGTTTGAAGCCGTCATGGGTGCGATCTATCTGCAGGTCGGTTTGAAGCATGTTGAGACATTGATGTACAAATACCTCAGCGAGGTCTATCCTGTCATCGATATGTCGACACTTTTCAAAGACTTCAAGACGACGCTGCAAGAGCTTACGCAGGCAGAGTTTGGCGTGACTCCGGACTACCGTCTTGTCACGACAAGCGGACCTGACCATAAGAAAGAGTTCGAGATAGCCGTCTACATCCAGGATGTCGAGCATGCCAAGGCCAAGGGGAAAAGTAAAAAGAT
>JBFEYG010000050.1:0-11943 GCA_041562275.1 Sulfurimonadaceae bacterium
ATGACAAGACTTGATGCCAAGGCGATTGCATAGGTGATAACGATCTGAAATGAGGCTGTTACAGTTGAACCATGCTGTGCAGCAACATTGATAAAACCGACGAACAAGATCGCGACAATAGAGATGACCCACGGTCCGGCACTGAGCATACCCGAATACGAATACATCTTCAACAACGAAAACAGTCTGTCCTCTTTAAGGATCTTTCTTAATTCAAAGCCTATTCCTGCCATAATGCCATCTTTTCATTGTACAGTTCTCTATAAGCACCCAAAAAGTTCTCTTGCCTGTAATATTTATCTACCCGTTTCAAAGCAACTGCCTGTGCTTTTTTCCACAACGCCTCATCTTTAAGATAACGTATATACTCCGCAGCCAAAGCGGAAGGGTTGGCAATACTCGTGATTTCTCCGGCACTGCCCAAAGCGATATCCTCCTCGTCAAGCCCTCCTTTGATAAGGTCATAGCATGAACCGACATCCGTAGCTACGCAGGGAACGCCTGCTGCGAATCCTTCCAAGATCACCAAAGGCATACCCTCACTGATCGAAGTCAATGTCTGAAGGCCCGATAGAGGCAGTATCTCTTTGATGTTTTGAAAACCCAAGAACTTGACATTGTCCTGAATCCCCAATGAGTCAGCCATGTGCTGGCACTCATTCGCATACTCTTCATCTTCGTCCATTGGACCGACTATCCAGGCCTCAGCCTCGGGAATGGCATTAATCGTAATACGCATCGCACGGATAAATGTCTTGATATCCTTGATCGAGACGACCCGGCCGATAAGTGTGATGACCTGCGGTACCCCTTCGGGCCGTTTTTCCAACAAAGCATTTAGCCCATCCACATCCACTGCATTGGGAATAATACGGGTCTTCTCCTCTTTGGCACCGAACTTGATCTGAATATTACGCGCCCCGGAATACAAAGACAAAATGGAATCGGCTCGGGTATATGCGAATTCCCCTATACGTTCGAAGAACTTCACCCACATGCTTTGAATATAGTTTCCCTCTTCCGGCTGTTTAAGCAGAGTAGGTTTTTTAAAATCGACCCAATCTGCTGTGAGCATATCGATCTTTCTTTCACGCGTATAGATCCCGTGTTCTGTCAATAAAAAAGGTATCTCTTTATCATAAGAAGCCAAGGCAGCCAAAAAACCGGCATACCCCGTAGAAGGGCTGTGAAGCAGTTTGGCTACAGGCATACTTGTTACGATCTCCGCAAGTTTCCAGATAGGCTTGTGGATATTGCGCACTGTCCAAAAGTAATCAATAAAAGAGATGTCAGGACAGTTCTGTTTGTATTTCTCTTCGATAAACGACCAGGCTTTATCACTGAACAAAAAGTCCTCATAAGGCATCTTTTCAATATAAAACTCAATATCGTGCATCTCTTTGGGGATAGCATCTTTTTTATTTTTGAAAAAAGAGTAAAGCTCTTGAATGACCTGTATTCCCTCTTCGCTGCCTTTTCGTTTGCTTGGAAGCCTTTCGTCATCATTAAACATATAATGCACTTCCAGATGGACAAGGTTATCGGGAAGTTCATACAAGATACCATCATAGTCTTCGGCCCGCGAACCTAAGAAGATGATCCCAAACTTAAATTCAGGCAATCCTACTAAAAGCTGATGAATCCATGAAGAAACGCCTCCGCGGATATAAGGGTATGTCCCCTCACCCAACATCATAATATCAACCGATTTGCTTTTACGGATATATTTAGGCATGTATTCTCCACTGTTCCACAACCGGATACATCGTCGCATTCATCCCCAGGTTTTTGACATGCGAAAGCATCGAACGGATGGATCTGTAGTTTCCGCGGCTGTAATAGAGTTCGGCGAGATAAGGTATGATATATTCATGTTCTATGCCGCTCTCAATAGCCATGATAAACTGTGTCGTCGCCTTTTCACTATCACCTTTTTCCAGATATATCCTGCCTAAAAGTACATTGATTCCTGTATCATGCATATGATGATAGAAGAACTCTAAGGCATAACGGTAGGACTCATTGACCAAATACTCTTTCAGCACCTCATCGGAAAGATCAAAATAGATCATCTCCCAATATAAAAAAGCCAACTCTCTGCCTGCTTTCAATCGAAGCTCATGCGTAGTCTCATTCTTATAACGCAAGGAGGCTTCATGGATCTTATTGTTCAAGCCTTTTTCCATATTTTCAATCAGTGAAAAACAGAACAAACGGATCTCATCATCTCTTTCGGACAAAGAGCTCTTGATGACAGAGACGTTCTTTTGTGTCATGTTCTCTGCCATAACAGAAAGTGCTTTCATTCTAAGCTCTTGCGGAGCAAGTGTATCCGCCATCAGGTCCACCATAGAACCTTCACCAAAGGCACGCTTGACACGGGGAAACTCCTGATCCAGCTCTTCCATATTGATCGACTTCGTATTTTTGAGTATCTTTGCATACGTGACATGCAACAGATAATAGCTTAACCAGACTGTAAAGATATACCCTATCCCCGGTAGTGCAATATTGAAAAAGAACAAGAGAGAAAAACTTTTCAACCAATGATCTTTATAGCGGGCAGCAAGATAGTAACTGCCAAGCCATGAGATCAGAGCAGATAGAAGCAGATGAAGTGCATAAAAAGCCGATAAGGATCCCAAAGTGAAATGATCAAGCATCATCATCTGCTATTCCCGCATACTCTTTGATGATCTTAAGCTGGTAGATATCAAAAAGGGAATACGCTATTCTTTCATCTTCTTCATGAAGTTTTAAAAGTTTATATAACCGTGTCAAAAAACCTTTAGCCGAAGCTTGATCTGCAAAAGGAAAAAGGATAGCGATCACTTCTGTGTCTGCATCTTTGTGGGCTGTGACCATATCCAAAGAGCGCATGTTCTCGCGTATCTTTTCTTCTACAAGATGGGCCAAAAGAGTATCTTCAGTTCTCATCACCAAGACAGTAGAGTTGACATCAAACTCCTTTGAAAGGGCATAAAGCCGCTGCATCTCAAAATAGAACTCATCATCTTCAAGGCTCTCACTTGCCACCGTTTTAGCAAGGGACCACTTCTCAAGCTCATCCAGAAAATATGCGATAATCACCGAGATGGAGATAAGATTGTCTTTGTTAAATGACATAAAGGGCATCTTCTTGACGAGTAAAAGAGCCTTTACAGCGTTCTTTGAGACAATGGGAATAACAGCCAGGTACTGACTGTTGTTCTCGACCTCTTCTGAACTGACATAGATCGGCGTCTTTTTGACCAGCGCCATTTCGACCATTGGATCAGAACGGTTGAGCTTATGCTTGTGTTCAATATCGTCAATAGGATAAAGATTTTTTTTGTAAACAGAACAGAACTCAGCTTCTGAGACATTAAAAGACTTCTCCAAAAGAACCAAAAAGTTTTGGAAATAGTTTTGATTCTCTTTGTAAGCATCTTTTAACTGCCTGATACTGCTTCGAATGCTCATCGGCTTAAAGACATAGTTCTTTTCCAACTGGTCGTGTGAGATTTTTAAGGTGTAAAAGGCATTTGACAGTTCATCAAGCTTCACATTCAAATATTCGTTTTTTGTATTGTTCTGAATGATCTTGCGATTCCAAAAGTAATGAAACTCTCCAAAGATCAGAACAAATACAGACACCTTTAAAAAACTGTCAATAGGAAAGACAGGGTAAAAGAGCTCCATGACAAGACCAAAGATAAAGATTGACAGAAGCCCGTTCGAAACACCGTGAAAAAGTGTGACTATGGCTAAGACAGCGATGACATAACTGATCTCGTTATGTACAAGTAGAGGGTCTGAAGGGTCAATAATATAACCCAAAATTGACAATGAAAGGACTAATAAGCTTGTCTCTATGTATGAGTATTTTGAAATTGTAAGTCGCAGCTTATGAGTCACCATTAATTACTGTTCTACTCTCTTTCAAACATCGCTTCAATCATCGATTGAGCTGTTGTTCCAATAGAAGCATTTCCCCAGTCATTGCTTGAAGCCGTCGCATTCCAAACGACATGGGATGAACTTACTTCTATCATCTTCAAGTGAATACTCACTGCAGGTTCGCCATCTATACCTGTCTTATAGCGCCATTCACTCACTCCGCCCGTAATAAAATACTCAGAACCCTGTTGTCGGGCAAATTCCAGTTTCTCTTTAAACATAGTTTTTTGAATCGAAACAGCATTTACAACAGTATACCCCTGGGCAAGGAGTACCCCTTCAATCAGGTTTGAAGCACGCATACCGGCTTGTGGCGTGTCGGTATAATTGTCCAAAGCAAAGACAGTGATGGATCGCGTCTGATTGACATCAGGCAATGCAGAACCTACGGATAGTTCCAGAGTAGAACAGGCTCCTAAAAAAAGTGCTATTACAAAAGCGTACATTAATTTCACAGCTTCTCCTGTTTAGTGTATAGGGTCAGTCTCAGAGTTTGTTTACCAACCGTTTACCATTTATAAGAATTTTAGCATAATAAAATTGTTTTACGTATAATAATTTTTAAACTTTAACTATTTACAACACAAAGCGATAATCAATCAATCAGGGAGGATATCTTCTCAAATATATCTAAAACTTCCGACTTCTTTTCGAAATAGCTGTTCTTGTTCGCGATGAGATAGGTTGATGATGTCATGATCTCTTCAACGACCTCAAGACCGTTTTGTTTCATCGTCGCACCGGTTTCGACAATATCAACGATCATATCTGCCAGACCGACCAAAGGAGCCAACTCGATCGAACCGTAGAGTTTGATGACGTCAGCTGCCACTGCACGTTCTGCGAAATAGCGTTTTGTTATGTTTTCCATCTTGGTAGCGACCTTGAGTTCCGGCTTGCTAAGATCAAGCTTCTCCCCCTTGCGCATCCCTATCGCGACCTTACAGATACCGCGCTTGAGATCAAGCAGACGGATAACGTCAAGTCCCTGCTCTTCCAAGGTATCAAGACCGACGACACCGATGTCTGCTGCCTGATGATAGACATAGGTTGCCACATCCTGATTGCGTACCAGTAAAAACTTGAAATCCGGCGTTTCCAGGATAAGTTTTCTATCATCAAACTTGAATTCAGCACCAAAGATCTCGGCAAAAAGTTCCAAGGTCTCTTCGGCGATTCTTCCTTTTGGTAGGGCAACGGTAAGCATCAGGCTTTTCCTTCTAATATTTTTTTCATTCCCTTAAACACCAATTCGTGATCGATGACCGCGTGGGGTATAAAGGCTAAGAGTGTTTCAGCATCTCCGCCCGTGAGAATCACGGTCTTTGTATCTGAATCTACGCGGATCTGTGATATCAAAGGAGATATGGCTCCAAAACTCAAAGCATCACGCGTATTTTTCGGCATTGTAGCCAAATCTATGTCAAAATTAAATGAAACGTCCAAGCGGGGCGAGATATCTTTGAAACATTGTGCCATAGCCTTAAACCCCGGGTAGATATATCCGCCGAGATGCTTGCGGTTATTCACCTTGTCGACTGTTATTGCCGAACCAGCATCGATGATAAGAGCATCTTCTACCGCTTCACAGCAGGCGATACGGTCTATGCCCATGCTCTCATAATACTTATCAAAATCAACCTTCTCTCGAAGATTGATCCAGCTTTCTTCGTCTTCAAGCTTTTTTTCCCAGTAATCATTTACTGAGATATAGTACACATCCGATGTGATACTTGAAAGTTCAAAGTCTTCTGCTCTTACTTTATAAGAGTCCTCTCCATCATAAAAATAGAAATGGGTGTTTCCTATATCGCAAAAGAGTCTACTCTGAGTCAATGATCTTCCATTTTGCTTTTTTGAAAGCTTCGCGCGCCTTGGAACAGATAGGTGCATCCAGCATCAAGATCTTCCCCTGGAACTGATGATCCCGGTACAAAGCCATCTTCTGCACGATCTCTTCGAACTTAGCCACATCTTTCATCAAAAGACGGCTTTTTTGCGAGACGACGACGACCGCATTGTAGTACCGGTTAAGATCGAGCGCACAGTAGAGCTTCACCTTATTTCTTATCTTCAGCTCTTTTGGCTGGATCTCTTCAAGTTTTTTATAAAGGCGCCCGTTATTGCGTAAAGTTTCTACTAGTATTTTCATAAAGCGTATTATAACAGATATCTCTTCAGAGACAATATTCTTTGTTCTTATCCGGCCTGTCTGAAAAGAGCTTTTTTTTATCTCTAGTCTGTCAAGTTGCCATGGGATGATACTGCAGTACTGTATCTCTGAGGTTCTGCTTTTGTATATGCGTGTAGACCTGTGTCGTCAGCAAAGAAGCATGCCCCAAGAGTTCTTGTACAATGCGAAGATCAGCTCCGCCCAGGATCAAGGCCGTAGCATAGGAATGACGCAGGACATGAGGGGAGACGTTTAGATACTTTTTCGTGATCTTGTACGCAGATATACGGCTGAGACTTTTTCCCCTGTAGTTGAGCCAGACACCGGTTGATTCAAAAGGACATTCACACTCGTAGGCTTTGATCGCTTTGATTGCCTCTGCTGCGACAGGGACGATACGTTCCTTGTCCCCTTTGGCATGACGTACACGCAGCCACTGCTCTTCAAAATCATTATGCTCAAGACTCAGGCACTCCGATATACGAAGCCCCGTGGCATAGAGAAAAAGTATGAGTGCATAATCCCGCAGCCCTATCCAGGAGCTTCTGTCTATCAGTGACAAGGCATTCATAATCTGTTCAAAACTCAGATACTTCGGCAAGTTAGATGGGATCTTGGAAAACTTGAACTTGACCTGTTCGCTCGAGAACTCTACATGGCAGAAGTCAAAAAAGGCATTGATAGAGGAGAGCTTTCGGTTCAACGTGCGTTTGTTCTCAAACCCGGAAAGATATTCAAGCAGTTTCACCTCATCTATTTGGATAAGCGGTCTTTTGTGAAACTCTTCGATGAGTGAGAGGTCGTTGGTGTAAGCGTCTACGCTTGCCTTGCTTAAGGCCTTTATGATCGTTATATATTCAACAAAGGCTTCAAGCTGAGGCGACATAAGACCGTTTAGTTTACTTTGATGTAGACGTTGTCGAAATAAAAACCTTCATCCGAAGTAAAGAAGAATCCCTCTTCCAAAGAGAAGTCATAGACCTTGAAGCTGGACAGATCGGTCGGGAGTATGATAACATAGCCCTCTTTTTCAGCCGCATAGACAGCTTCATCCGTGACGATCAGACCCAAAAAATGGGCAAAAGGAAACTTCTCTTTTGTGATGACCTCAAGTTGATGGTTCAAAAAGATGAGCTCACCCTGCTTCGTCGCCGCCCAGATCCCCTTGCTGTTGACGACGACATCACGTGCTTCAAGTTCTACTCTGGACTCTTGAGCCCCTAAGGTATAAAGTTTGTACGGTGTCGCTGCATACAAGGTGTCATCGATCACGTTAAAATAGATGATATTGTTAAAGTACTGTTCCGAACTGACAATGATCGTACGGACAAGCTCCTTCGCTTCAGCATTGACGATCACGATCTTTCCGTCAAGGGTAGGAAAAAGGACAAGGTCATTCAAAAACCGCGGATTGGCAATGCGCATATCGACTGCCGTCGACTCGGACGCCGGTTCTTTAAAAAGAAGCTTTCCGCTCTCAAAACTGTACAGGGCCAGTTCATTGTCGGCAAAGACAACAGCAAGCAGATCATCTTTTAAAGAGAGCGCAGCTACTGTCTTTGAGAGCTTCAAGGTCCTGCTCTCATTCGCATTCTTGACAGCAAAGACCCCGCCGCCTGTCTTTACACCCAAGGCCCATTCGTCATTTTTAAAGACGAAACGGTAAGCACTTGGAAAAAGTGTCGAATCGAGACCTTTTTTGGTGATCACTGTGCCATCTTCCAAGGTCGCGGTCTCAGCACTTACTTCGATGATAGACGCATCAAACCGCTCTGTCAAAGGAATTGAATCCTCTGTATCTTGCGGTTTATAGTACTCTTTTGAACTGCATCCTACAAAAAGAAGCAGAAGTACGGCACCAAAGAGAGTCTTTTTCAGCATCTATTTTACTCCGTAATGTTGAAGCAGCATTGAGAGTTTTTTCAGCGGTGATCTATCATCGATCAGGGCCAGACGTGCCTTGGCTTCAGCACTCTTGCCTTCTTGCATCAGCAGTACCGCTTCATCTAAGATAGCAAGATCTTTTAATACAGCCTTCTGATTCAAAGCATAAGCATTTAAAGCACTTTTATCCTTATTGGCCGCGGCCAGTTCATAACTTGCCAGGTCTGCGATCACATTTGATTTTGATGATGTAAGACTTTCCAATCCTGCTTTGTCATCCGTCTGCACTGCACGCTGGAACTTCCAGGCGTCATACAGAGCCGGATTGTTCTCTTGTAATACCTTATCCGCTTCGCTGTTATCCGGCTGTGCCAATAAAGTCATGTAGGCCTCATTTGATGCGGCAATGGATTGAGCCTTAGAAGCCTGATAGACACTGTTGCCGATGAGTACGACGATCACCGTTACGACAATACTGATAAGAGGCATCTTGTACTTCTTTACAAAACGCTCCGTCTTTACAGCACTTTCAAACAACTTCTCTTCTTGGTTTAACTCTTCTTTGACCATGTCAATATTTTCTTTAAGACTCAAAAGGACTCCTGATGATATTTATGCCGATATATTATCTTACTAAAAGTTAAAAGTGCCCAAACTCTAGAAAATATTAAGATTAATCAGCATAATTTTGTTACAATCTTCGCATTATTTCAATGAAGGATATAGATTTGAAAATCGATGACACGCTTTTAACTAAACTTGAAAAACTCTCCTATCTGAAGATAGACGAAAACAAACGCCAAGAGGTCATAGACCAGCTGAGCGAGATCGTCTCTTTTGTAGACAACCTCAGCGAGCTTGACACGACCGGCATGGACCCGACTTTCAGTATGACAGGTTCCGGTACTCGCCTTCGTCCGGATGAAGCCCAGTCATCTGCCGAGGTCTCTGCGTCTATTTTGAGCCATGCTCCGCACAGTGAAGACAACTTCTTTATCGTTCCAAAGATCATCGAGTAGACCGTGATCAAAGTCTATGGCATAAAAAACTGCGACAGTGTCAAAAAAGCGCTGAAGTTTTTAAAAGAACATGAACTTGAGCATGAACTGCATGACTTCAAAAAAGAAGCTGTCGCCTGTACTCAGATCCAGAAGTGGGCGAAGAGTGTAGAAATGAAACAGCTCTTCAACACGCGGGGAACCACCTACAGAACGCTTAAGCTCAAGGAGCTGAACCTTGATGACACACAAAAGCTAGCATGGTTATGCAAAGAAAATATGTTAATTAAACGACCTGTGATAGAATATAGTCCAAACAAAGTTCTTGTTGGTTTTGATGAGAGTATATACACTAAGGAATTATTATGAGTTTAGACATTCGAAAGCTTTTAAAGTCTGTTGTCGCCTATAAGGCGTCTGATCTGCACCTGGTGTCACGTTCCGAGCCTCAGATCCGTATTGACGGAAAACTGGTCTCGTTGAACCTTCCTATCATGGACGGGACGGCTATCGAAGAGATGGCCTATTCCCTGCTTACTGACAAGCAGAAAAAAGAGTTTGAAGAAGAACTGGAACTGGATTTTGCGATCGTCCTTCCTGATATCGGCCGTTTCCGTGCCAACTATTACCGTGTAATGGGTGACATCGCCTGTGCGTTTCGTATTATTCCTATTGAGATCCCCTCACTTGACCAACTCAACGCCAAGCAGATCTTCAAAGAACTGATCAAACGTGAAAAAGGTCTTATCCTTGTCACCGGACCGACCGGTTCGGGTAAGTCAACTACTCTGGCGGCTATGCTTAACGAGATCAACCTGACTGAGAACAAACATATCATCACCGTCGAAGATCCGGTGGAATTTATGCATGACAACAAAAAGTGTCTTTTTTCCCACCGGAACGTAGGAACCGATACACGTTCATTTGGACATGCGCTTAAGTATGCGATGCGTGAAGATCCCGACATCATCCTCATCGGGGAGATGCGTGACCAGGAAACCGTCGGTGCAGCCTTGACTGCGGCGGAAACAGGGCACTTGGTCTTTGGAACCCTACATACGAACTCCGCTCCGGAGACGATTAACCGTATTATTGACGTCTTTAGCGGTGAAGAACAGCCTCAGATACGTGCACAGCTTGCGACTTCACTCGTAGCCGTGATCTCACAGGCCCTTCTTCCAAGAATCGGCGGAGGCCGTGTCGCTGTCCAGGAGATCATGATCACCAATCCGGCGATCAAAAACCTTGTGCGCGAAGACAAGGTACACCAGCTCTACTCTCAGATGCAGCTTAACCAGACCCAAACAGGTATGGTCACACAGACCCAAGAACTTGTAGAGTATCTGCGAAAAAAAATGATCACAAAAGAGAGTGCGATTCAATTCTCAAACCGCCCTGACGAGCTTATGAACGTCATCAAGACCCTCTAGCTCTTTGCACACTTACTGTGTGCAGTCTAAAGATCTGGCACACATCCCTGAGAACAATTCCAAAAATAATTGAATAACTAAAAAGCGACCCTAAGGATATCTCCCTGGAGCCAAAAGAGGACTACTGCTTCTTCGCAGCTTTGAGTGAGTCAGCGATCAAGAACGCAAGCTCAAGTGCCTGGTCAGCATTCAAACGCGGATCACAATGGGTGTGATAACGGCTTTTCAAGTCTTCATCACTGATGTTAAAGGCTCCGCCTGTACATTCAGTGACGTTCTTTCCTGTCATCTCCAAGTGAACACCGCCGCCGTAAGTGCCTTCGGCATTGTGTACTTCAAAGAAGTTCTTCATCTCTGCAAGGACTGCTTCTACAGGACGCGTTTTAAACCCGGTTGTCGACTTGATCGTATTTCCATGCATCGGATCACATGACCATAGGATGTTCTTGCCTTCGCGCTCAACCGCACGAATCAATGCCGGAAGATGATCACCGACTTTATCCGCACCCATACGCACGATGACATTCAAACGACCCGATTCGTTTTCAGGATTGACGGCGTCAATAAGACGGACCAGTTCGTCCGGATCCATAGTAGGACCAGCTTTTACACCGATAGGGTTTTTGATACCGCGCATAAATTCGATGTGAGCACCGTCAAGTTCACGTGTTCTGTCACCAATCCAGAGCATATGCGCCGAGGTATCGTACCAATCACCCGTGAGAGAGTCTCTACGCGTAAAGGCTTCTTCGTACTCTAAAAGAAGGGCTTCATGTGACGTATAAAAATCTGTCTCTCTGAGCGTACGGTGTGTCTTAGAACTGACACCGCAGGCTTCCATGAATGAAAGAGATTCGTGAATACGGTTGGCCATATCCTCATATTTTTCTTTCAATGGAGAGTCTTTGACGAAATCAAGGTTCCAGCGGTTGACTTCATTAAGGTCAGCAAGCCCCCCATTGGCAAAAGCGCGCAAAAGGTTCAGTGTCGAAGCAGACTGATAATACGCCTGGATCATGCGTTCAGCATCCGGTGTACGTGCTTCTTCCGTAAACTCGACACTGTTGATGATATCTCCGCGGTATGACGGAAGGGTCACATCGCCTATGGTCTCAAAATCAGATGAACGCGGCTTGGCAAACTGTCCGCCCATGCGTCCGACTTTTACGACAGGAGATGAACCTGCAAATGTCATCACGACAGCCATCTGCATCATTGCCTTAAAGCTGTCGCGGATATTAGGTGCGCGAAACTCTGAAAAGCTCTCGGCACAATCGCCACCCTGCAGTAGGAAAGCATTGCCTTCAACGACCTCTGCAAACTGTTTTTTAAGTGAACGAACTTCGCCTGCAAATACTAATGGCGGCAACTCACTCAGTTTTTGTGTGACACGTTTCAGATGGTCTGTGTCCGTATAAGTCGGCTGTTGTTTGATTGGGAAATCTCTCCAGCTAGACGGGTTCCAATTGCTCATATTTTCCTCGTATCTGTGCTCGTACATATAGTGTATAAATAGCTG
>JBFEYG010000051.1:0-11819 GCA_041562275.1 Sulfurimonadaceae bacterium
ATGTGCCAAGGGGATTTCTTAAAAAAACATCTCCTCGTCTATATCTGCAGAACACGCCTGTTTTTTTTGATAGGATTTTTCTTTAGGGGCCTGCGAAAGCCTGAAAAACCTCAGGTAACTGTCTATCTCGCTATCCGTCTGCTTTATCTCATCCGCGATCTCATCGACTTCATTGATAAAGCCTCCCTTTTCAAATGAGAGTGCTGACATGTACTGAATCTGTTCGATAATAGAGACAATATCGGCATTCATCTGGGTAATAGCATCCAGACTTTCTTTGGATATCTCTACATTTTGGTTGATTGTATCATCGATGAGAGCAAACTGCTTTTTGATATCTTCGCCTTCACCGACAAGCTTTTCGACAACCTTGCTGTTTGATTCAATTTTAGTGGTTGCAGAGTTCATTGACTCTACAAAAATCGACAATGCTGCATCAACTTCGTCAATTGCTTTGTTTGTCCTGTCAGAAAGACTTCGTACCTCTTCGGCGACAACTGCAAAACCACGCCCGTGTTCACCTGCGCGTGCCGCTTCTATCGCCGCATTCAATGCCAGTAAATTAGTTTGATCGGAGATATCCCGAATAACCGCTGTAATCTCTTTTAGGTTATCCACATCGGATATAAGATGTGAGAACTGATCATTAAGTTCATGCGTGCTTTCTGCGGTATGTGAGATCATTGAACTGATGGTGTCAATACTTTTATTTGTACTCTCCAAAGAGACTTCACTCTCTTGAGAGATCTCAAATATCTTCGTAGAACCCTTTACTGTCTCATCCAAGGAGTTGCGAATACTGTTTAAGTGTTCCATAGTACTTTTTGCCATAGTATCACTTTCACCTGTCTTTGCTCGAAGAGCATGCGTAAGTTCAGTAAGTGCATTAGCCAATGAAGTCTGATACGAACTGCTCTGTTTGACTTCCAAAATCGTCTTATCTATTTTAGAGATGAACTCATTCACATTTTGGCTCAACCTGTCAAGCTCATTTTGTGTTTTTCCGACAGGAAGTCTTTTGCTCAGATCGCCGTCTCCGGAATTAAGATCAATCGTGACATCATTTATTGCACTCACACCTCTTAAGACACTTGATCCCGTAAGATAATTGAGTATACTCAACACTCCCCCGACAGCAAGAAGCAAGACAGTAAAATACCACAAGAACTCTGATTTCAAGTCTTCAAAATAGTCTGCCTTGTTCACACCCGGAACGATCCATGCATCCCACAAGGGAATATAGGAAAATGCCGCGATCTTTTCCTGCCCTGTCGTCACTGAAGTGTACTCATACACCCCATCTTCCTTATGAGAGATGATATAGGAACCATAATCTGTCTCTTTGAGACTTTTCCCCTCTTTTGTAGGGTGAACAAGCAGTGTTCCGTCTGAAGCAATAAGATAAACATATCCCGACTTTCCGACTGTGATCGCATGCAGATCTTTTTTAAACAACTCATCGTTAAGGGCATCAGGCTCTTTATCAGAGATAAAATGCAGTGTCTTTTGCAAAGCCGCTGCCACGGAAGAGATGTCATTGACCATAATATCATGCACTTTTTCAACTGCGATCCAATACGCCAATACGATAAGGACGACTAGACTCGACAGAGCCAAGAGAAGATTAAAAATAAATTTCGATTTGATGGTATGGAACATAGATACTCCTAGGCTCACTCAATACGGTCATATAAAATAATCATATCACATAAAAAAGTTTTATACAACATGCGATCTATACCTCTATTATTTTCCTAACTTTAACCTAGCATCTACTATAATCCTACAATTATTTTTTTCACAGGATTTACATGGATTATCTACAGATCGAAGGACCGACGAAACTAAGTGGCAGTGTGGAGATAGCCGGAGCTAAAAATGCAGCCCTACCTCTTATCGCTATGACACTGCTTGCTGATAATGAGGTCTGTATCAATAATATTCCTAATGTCGTTGACATCAAAACTCTCGTCAAACTGCTGGGTAATCTTGGTGCGACCGTCAACATCGACAAGAGCAGTGTGCAGATCGATACACGTCATCTGAGCAACACGAAAGCGACCTATGACATCGTCAAAACGATGCGGGCATCGATCCTTGTCCTTGGTCCATTGCTGGCACGTTTTGGACACTGTGAGGTCTCTCTGCCCGGTGGATGTGCAATCGGACAACGTCCGATCGATTTGCATCTTAAAGCCTTGGAACAGATGGGTGCTGAGATCACGATAGAAGCAGGTTATGTTCTGGCAAAGGCAAAGGATGGGCTCAAAGGCGCACATATCGTCTTTGATAAGATCACAGTAACCGGTACCGCAAACATTGTTATGGCCGCAGCACTGGCCAAAGGCAAGACTATAATAACCAATGCCGCTTTGGAACCGGAAGTCGTTCAGTTGTGTGAAGTATTGAAAGACAGTGGTGTCAATATAGATGGTATCGGAAGTTCAGAACTTACTATATACGGAACCGACCGGAAACTTGTACATATCAAGCCTTTTGATGTCATACCTGATAGGATCGAAGCGGGGACCTACCTATGTGCAGCAGCCATCACTAACTCAGAAGTCACGATCACCAATGTCTGTCCTGATCATCTCGAATCGATCATCTCAAAACTGGAGCAGATGGGATTCTCCTTCGATATCACAAACGATACCATTACGATCAAACCGGCGAAAAGTATCAAGTCTGTCGATATTGTCACCCAAGAGTACCCTGCCTTTCCAACCGATATGCAGGCACAGTTCCTAACCCTTTGTACACAGGCTACAGGAGTCAGCATCGTTGAGGAACGTCTCTTTGAGAACCGTTTTATGCATGTCAGTGAACTGCAGCGTTTGGGTGCGGACATCAAACTAAAAGGGAACTCTGCAACCGTAGTAGGTAAAATAGATCTTGTGGGTGCTGATGTCATGGCAACAGACCTGCGTGCATCAAGCGCATTGGTTTTGGCTGCCTTAGCGGCCAAGGGTACAACAAATGTACACCGTATTTACCATTTGGATCGGGGCTATGTTGAACTGGAAAAGAAGTTACAGAAACTTGGGGCAACGATCAAACGATTGAAAGAACAACAGTAAGATCTTTATTATAAAGACTAGTATGTAAAATACTGGTCTATTTACTTTCGAAGATCACAAGCTCATAGATACTTTTTTTCGTCACCAAGGTCTTGTTCGGTGGAACACCGCCACTTTGTTTGACTTTAGCAAGCTCGTGGGTAAGATCATTCACATCTTGTTCAAGCTCTTCTATATGATCTTTCAGACGCAAGATGATATCTACACCTGCCAGATTTACACCCAAATCGCGTGTTAAACGCAAGATCATCTTAATACGATCGATGTCACGCTGAGAGTACAGACGTATACGCCCGCCCGAACGCGAAGGAACGATAAGGTTTTCCCGTTCATACTGACGCAGAGTCTGCGGGTGGATGTCGAGTATCTTGGCGACAATACTGATCAGATATACCGGTTCGTCATAATGATGCATCTTTTACCTTTCATACATTCTCAGGAAGTTTTTCTTGAAGTACTTTCACAAGTTCTTCATCCAACTCATCTACTGAAGGCAAGACAATATTGGCTTTGAGATAAAGGTTGCCTCTCTCATTTGTCTTGCGGTTCATCATACCCATCTCTTTGACACGAAAACGCTGCCCGTTCTTGGTATTTTGAGGAACTTTGAGTGTTATCTCTTTTTCCAAAGTCTCCACACTCACTTTTCCGCCGAACAGAGCAGCTTTTAAAGGTACGTCAAACACTTTAACGATATTGTCACCTTCGCGTTCGTAATCAATACTTGGTGCTACAGAGATGATAAGATATAGATCGCCTTTTTGGCCTCCCATATCTTTGCCTTTCCCACGGACACGAAGCTTTTCGCCGCTTTTGATACCGGCGGGTATCTTGATATCAAAACTCTCTCCATGCATTGAAACAGAGTGCTTTCCGCCAAGCACAGCCACTGAAAATGGCACTGTGATATTGGACTCTATATCAAGATTTACGCTTTGTTGACCGAATCCGCCGCCCCCAAAACCTCCGCCGCCGAAACCGCCAAAACCAGCACTTCCGCCACCTCCGAACATACCGCGAAGAATCTCGTCAAGATCGACATTGCCGCCCTGTCCGCGTGCAAAATCATGAAAGTTCTGTCCACCGAACATAGAGTCGCCATGCGCGTCATATTGGGCACGTTTAGACTTATCGCTTAAGATCTCGTACGCAGCATTGATCTCTTTGAACTTCTCTTCCGCACCCGGGTCTTTATTGACATCCGGGTGATATTGGCGTGCCAACTTTCTATAGGCTTTTTTGATTTCCGCTTCTGTTGATGATGATGAGACTTCCAAAGTCTCATATAAACTTTTACTCATTGTCTACCTTAAAAATTATAATTATACTTAACAGATATTATATCACAAGGGTTGAGTCAAAGTCAATCAAGGTTAATTGGAGCGAAAAATCACTCAGTACCCTAAGGCACTAAGTCTTTTAAAATTTGTAAGAAAGAGTAATAAATGGGGTAATCGGATTAACACGCTTAGGTGCGTTGACAAGGTACTCTTTTTCAAACCTTTCATCAACAACACCCAATAGACTTGCAAAATCCACATCAAAAGAAAAACCTTGCTTTACCTTTGTTTTAAGTGCAAATATCGCATTAGAAGCCAGCTCTTGATATGCATAGTCAGATACAGGTGTCGCATATGCCACAGTACCTGACAGGACTAAACCAATAAGTATTTTTCTAATCATGCTTATCCTTTGTTTCTCTATATTCTAACTATACTCTTGTTTAATGAATACTGGGTAAACGCATTATAAGCCAGGTGTATTACAAACCAGATACACCTGTGTGACAGAAAAGTGACATTTTCGATTTTAATCCTAGTGCAGGAAGTGACGGATTCCTGAAAAGTAGAGTGCCATACCGTGTTCGTTTGCTGCCTGGATGACTTCATCATCACGGATAGAACCGCCCGGCTGGATAACAGTCTTGACACCGGCTTCAGCTGCCGCATCGATAGAGTCTCTAAACGGAAAGAAAGCTTCAGAAGCCAATGCTGCACCGGTGACATCAAGATCCATCGCTTTCGCTTTTTTCAAGGCACACTGGCTTGCATCGACGCGAGAAGTCATTCCCATACCGACGGCTACCATCGCTGAGTTCTTGACATAGACGACACAGTTAGATTTGACCAAAGAAGCGACCTTCCATGCGATCTCGGCGTCTTTCATCTCCTGTGCCGTAGCCGAACGCTCCGATACCAGCTTGGAGTTTTTGACTTCATCGTCTTGAACCTTATCAGCGTCCTGGAATACAAATCCGCCGTCTACATGTTTAAAGTCAATAAGATCATTCGAAAGAACAATTCTGTCCGCACCATACTCAAAGAGTTTAAGACGTTTTTTCTTCTCAAAAACAGCCTGTGCCGCTTCGGTGATACGTCCTGCGATAACGACTTCCAAAAAGATCTCGTTCATCTTCTCAGCCAGATCTGCATCGACAACGCCGTTAACACAGACCACGCCGCCAAAAGCAGAGACAGGGTCACACTTGAGTGCTTCTTCATAGGCTTCGACAAGGTTCTCTCGGATAGCAAAACCGCAAGGGTTACCGTGCTTGACGATAGCAACAGCATTCTCATCTCCGAAAGCTGCCGCGATCTTCACACCGCCGTTAAGGTCGTTCAGGTTATTGAATGAGGCTTCACCCTTAAGTGTCTTGAAGTTCTTAGTAAAGTAGTTATCAAACTCGTATAAAGCACCTTTTTGGTGAGGGTTCTCACCGTAACGCGTGTCCATCACCTTTTCGCCGACGATGAACTGTTTTGCACCGAAACCGCTGTTAAAACGTTTGTTCATGTAATTTGCGATCATCGAGTCATAGGCTGCCGTATGCTCATAGGCCTTGATCATCAGATCACGCCTGAACGCAACACCGTCCTCATCTGAAGCCAGTGCCTCTAAAACCGTTGAATAATCCGCAATATCCGTGACGATATAGACAGAGTCAAAGTTCTTAGCCGCTGAACGCACCATTGCAGGTCCGCCGATATCGATGTTTTCAATGATATCATCAAAGTCATCCGTCTTTTCTATCGTCGCTTTAAACGGGTACAGGTTGACACAGACAAGGTCGATCGCTTCGACACCAAGCTCTTTGGCCTGGTCAAGATGCGACTGCTTGTCACGTCGGTGAAGGATACCACCGTGGACAAACGGGTTTAGTGTCTTGACACGTCCTTCAAAACATTCAGGGAACTTGGTCACCTCGTCGATCTCGATAGCAGCAACACCTGCCTCTTTTAACATCTTGAATGTACCGCCGGTGGAGACTATCTCGAAATCTAATTCGACTAAAGATTTTGCAAATTCGACAATATTTGTCTTATCGCTTACACTAATCAAAGCGCGTTTCATTTTGGGCCTTTTTGGGGGATGAAATATTGGGCGAATTTTAGCAAGTCCGAACTTGTATTTTGATTAGCTCGAGAGCATAGAAAGGATAGAATCGCTCTTCAGAAAACCATTCATCTCTGAGCGGCTCCTGTGTTTTTATGCTATTATTATTTAAACTGATATTACTGATTGAAATTCTCTAAAAAAAGAGGAGTATAAGCGTATGCGATACATAAAATGGTTTAATGAACTGGGCATAGAAGACGTAGCCGAAGTCGGCGGAAAGAACGCCTCATTGGGGGAGATGTATCAAAACCTGAGAGAAGAAGGTATTCTCATTCCCAACGGCTTTGCCATAACCGCGCAGGCTTATGATCATATCCTCGAGGACAACGGTGCCTGGAAAAAGCTCCACCACCATCTTGACACCTTGGATCCTGAAGACCTTCATCAATTGCAGCGATCTGCGCAGGCATGCCGTCAGGTCGTTTTGGAGTGCACTCTCCCCGAAGACCTGAAATCTGAGATACGCGAGAGCTATGCCCTATTAAAAGAAGAGTACGGAGAGGCCATCTCTTTGGCCGTACGAAGTTCAGCTACAGCCGAAGACTCCCCCGAAGCCTCATTTGCAGGGCAGAACGAAAGCTATCTTAACATCTCCGGCGAAGCCGACCTTTTTGATGCCTATAAAAAATGTCTGGCCTCCAACTTCTCCGACCGCTCCCTTCACTACAAACATGACAACGGTTTTGACTTTTTCAAGGTCCACATCAGTGTCGTCGTCATGAAGATGGTCCGCTCCGACAAGGCTTCAAGCGGTGTAATGTTCTCGATCGACATGGAGACGGGGTTTAGGGATGTCGTTTTTATCAACGCGGCATACGGTCTGGGGGAGAACATCGTTCAGGGCACGATAGACCCTGACAGTTTTTATGTGCACAAACCCACCTTTGAAAAAGGACACCGCGCCGTACTCAAACGCCGTCTAGGTAAAAAAGAGCTCACCATGGTTTTTGCCGAAAATGGGAGTACCCATAGTACTGCGGCCGAGTTCACCAAGAACATCCCAACGCTTCCAAAAGATGCTGAACGCTTTTGTATCAGCGACGAGGATGTGATGGTCCTGGCAGAGTATGCCATCAAGATAGAAAAGCACTACTCACAACACTCAGGTTCTCATAAACCCATGGATATCGAATGGGCCAAGGACGCGGATGACGGGAAGATCTATATCGTCCAGGCCCGTCCGGAGACGGTAGAGTCCCAAAAGCAGGAAAACATCGCAGAGTTCTATCATCTCAGCAGCCACTCTAAACCCCTCGTCCAGGGTCAGGCCGTAGGGACCAAGGTTGGCAGCGGTAAAGCCCATGTCATCAGCAATATCAAAGACCTAAAAGAGTTCAAGGCCGGCGAAGTTCTGGTCGCCGACACTACCGCTCCGGACTGGGAGCCGATCATGAAGATGGCTTCAGCCATCGTGACCAATAAAGGCGGACGTACCTGTCATGCCGCCATTGTCGCGAGAGAACTTGGGATTGCCAGTATCGTCGGTGCCGAGAACGCTACAGACATCCTCTCCCATGCCGGCGAGATCACGGTTGCCTGCTGCGAAGGCGCGGTAGGAACTGTTTACGAAGGATCCCTTGAATTTGAGATTGAGCAAAAAGACCTAAGCAATATGACCAAAACGAAAACAAAGATCATGATGAACGTGGGCAATCCCGATATCGCTTTTTCACTCGCATCCCTGCCCGTCGATGGCATAGGTCTGGCCCGTGTCGAGTTTATTGTAAACACCTCCATCCAGGCTCATCCTATGGCCTTGATTCACCCAGAAAGACTAAACGAGCAGGAACGTGCAGAGATCTCAAAGTTGACACAGAGCTATGACGATCCCAAAGAGTTTTTTATCCAGACACTAAGCGAAGGCGTAGCCACTATCGCTTCATCGGTCTATCCAAATCCTTGTGTCATCCGCATGAGTGATTTCAAGACCAATGAGTATGCCAGCCTTCTTGGGGGAAGCAACTTTGAGCCCGTAGAAGCTAATCCTATGATCGGTTTTCGCGGTGCCGCCCGCTATATTCATCCGAATTATCAAGAAGGCTTCGCGCTTGAGTGTGTTGCGATGAAGCGGGTCCGTGATGAGATGGGCTTTACTAATGTCATCCTGATGATCCCGTTTTGCCGCCGTGTGGATGAAGGCAGACAGGTACTCGCAGCCATGCAGAAAAACGGTCTGATACGCGGAAAGAACGGTCTTCAGGTCTACGTGATGTGCGAGATTCCCAACAATGTCATCTCTATCGATGCCTTCAGCGAGATATTTGACGGCTTTAGCATAGGCAGTAATGACCTGACCCAGCTGACCCTCGGCGTAGACAGGGATTCAGAGATTATCGCTTCATCCTATGATGAACTTGACCCTGGTGTCTTAAAGATGATAGAGATGGCGATTGAGGGCTCTAAACGCAATCACAGACATATCGGTATCTGCGGACAGGCACCTTCGGATTATCCGCAGATGGCAGAGTTCTTGGTGAAGCGCCACATCGAATCGATCAGCCTTAATCCCGACAGCGTCTTAAAGACCATTGAGAACATCATCGAACTTGAGAAAGAATTTTATTCCTGAGATGTGTTCAAGTAGCGTAAGCCGCTACTGCATCTCCAAACTCATCAAAAACATATCCTCGCCGTCCACGACTTCCACCTTCAAGCTCTCACAGTCTGGACAGCAGTAAGATATCTCATCCAGTTCGCTTTGTACCTTGCACTCCAGACAGCGTATCGTCAAAGGCTGTATATTAAGTACAAACTCCGCACTCTCGCAGATACTTTTCTCTTTAAACGCGTCAAAAGCGATTTTAAGAAGGTGCGGCTCTACTCCGCTCATCACACCGATCTTGACGACGACCTTGCTCACACTCTGTGCTTCATTTTCTTTGGCAAGTGTCTCCACTTGCTCCATCAAAGCCTGAACGATGGAATACTCATGCATCAGCAGATCCTCGGAAGCAGTTCGCCTTTTGGCAGATCAAGAAAACGACTGCTCCCGTAGTTTGAGTTCAAGACGACCTTGCCCAGGTACCTTTGGCTTGCCTTGCCGATGACTGCTGCATTCTTGCAAAATCCAAATTGCTGCAATATCTCGACCGTGTGTGCGGCGTCATCTTTCCCGAGCGCCAGTACAAAGGTACCCTCGTTTGCAAAATCCATGGCATCAAATCCGAACATCTCGCAGATACCACGGACTTCATCACTTATCTCTACATTCGATTCTTCTATCTCCAGACAAACGCCACTGCTTTGCGCCCACTCGTTTAGTACCGCCGACAGACCACCGCGTGTCGCGTCACGCATCGATGAGATAGAGATACCGGCTTTGATCAGTGCTTCAACTGCAGGCCAGAGTGTCTCACAGTCGCTGTAAAGATCGGCACTTATTTCGAGCTCTTCACGCGCCATGAGTACCGTCGCACCGTGACGGCCGATATCGCGCGAAACGATGATAACATCGCCTTCTTTGATGTTCAGTGCAGATATCCCATCACACATGATATTGCCTATACCCGCCGTGTTGATAAAGATCTTATCCAGGCTTCCTCGCGGCACGACCTTCGTATCGCCGCAGACGATCTTGGCTCCCGATTTTCCAAGTTCATACGCCATACTTTTGACGATCATCTCAAGCTCATCAAAAGGCATTCCCTCTTCGATCATAAAGGCTGCACTGAGATAGAGCGGCTGTGCACCCATCATGGCCAGGTCATTGACCGTTCCTGCTATAGCAAGCTTTCCGATATCACCTCCCCTAAAGAAGATCGGGCTGACCGTAAAACTGTCCGTGGTAAAAGCGATCTTCTTCTCGACTTCCAAGACGGCAGCATCTTCAGCTTTGATAAGGATGTCATTTTCAAAATAACGGTAAAAAAGATCCCTGATCAGGGAGTTTGTCTCTTCTCCGCCGCCGCCGTGACTGAGCTGAACGGTTTTCATTTAAAGCACTCCCGCATAACGGTAATAGGCATTGCATGCCCCTTCCGAACTGACCATGCAGCTTCCAAGCGGAGTGTTGGGAGTACAGGCCGTCCCAAACACCTGACAATCCATAGGTTTTGCCAGTCCCTTGAGGATACTTCCGCAGATACAAAGCTTATGATCATCAATCGGTTCAGTCGGCAGGACATCCGCAAAAAGCTTCTCTGCATCAAGATAGGCAAACTCTGGCCTTAACTCCAAAGCCGAATCAGGGATATCCCCTATTCCCCGCCAGCGAAAATGTCCTCTCGGCTGAAGATAAGTATTGATCAGCTTCTGAGCTTTCACGTTACCTTCCATCGTTACGGAACGGGTATATTCGATCTCCATCTCAGAACGTCCCTGCACCTTTTGCCACACTATCATCAAGATCGCCTGCAAGACATCCACCGGTTCAAATCCGGACACGACCACAGGGGTCTTGTATCTGTAGGCAATAGGCGAATAGATCTTGGCTCCGGTGATGACACTCACATGAGAGGGCCCGATGAAAGCATTGATCTGCGCCTTGCCATCTGCCATGATAGCATCCACCGCAGGCGGGACCAGGACATGGTTGATATGAAAAAATAGGTTGGGGATCTTTTGCTCGATAGTGAGCTTGATCACCGCTGCCGTCATCGGCGTCGTCGTCTCAAAACCGATGGCAAAGAAGATTACCTTCTTGTCCGGGTTCTCTTTGGCGATCTTTAGCGCGTCCATCGGCGTGTATAAAGGACGAATATCACGTCCTGCCGAGCGTTCCTTGGCCAAAGAGCTTTTCGAACCGGGTACACGTATCATATCACCCAGGCTCAAGAGTATCGTATCTTCCATTCCTGCCAAAGCGATGGCATGATCGATACGCTCTTTGGGCATGATACAGACCGGACAGCCCGGGCCGTGAATAAAAGAGATATTATCCGGCAAAAGCTGTGGCAAGGCGTACTTCATGATCGTATGGGTATGTCCGCCGCAGACTTCCATGATACGAAGGGGTTCGCTCAGCTGTTGTGCTTCATGAGAGATCTGCTTGGCCAAAGAACGGATCGTATCCGGATCCCTGAAACCGTCATAGAGGTCTTTGAGTTTCAAGCTACTCATCACGTTCCTCTGTTCTCACATTCGTCATCTTCTAGTATAAGCCGTTCCTGCTCTTCTTCTTCAAGTTTTTCAAATATCTCTTTATAGACCTTTAGTGATTCAAGTGCATCCTCTTCATCGATCTTATTCATGATAAAGCCGATGTGCAAAAGGACATAATCACCGACTTTGACATCACCCTCTTCCATGAGATCAAGACCCGCCTCGCGCTGAACACCCATCGTGTCTACCGTAGCTCTGTTGTTCTCTTTGTCGACCTTGACGACTTTGGAGGGAATAGAGAGG
>JBFEYG010000052.1:0-11813 GCA_041562275.1 Sulfurimonadaceae bacterium
GACACAGCGAACTATGAACATCCGGATGAAGCAAAATTCGAGTACAAAGAGCAGTGGGCCAAGCACGAACAGTTCAAAGAAAAAGGTCTGCTGGCACTTTTAGGAAGCGGATTCGATCCGGGTGCGACGAATGTCTTCTGTGCCTATGCACAAAAACACTATTTTGACGAGATCCATACGATTGATATCCTTGACTGTAATGCCGGCGATCACGGATACCCGTTCGCTACCAACTTCAACCCTGAGATCAATATTCGTGAAGTGTCGGCAAACGGACGCTATTGGGAAAACGGTGAATGGATAGAGACGAAACCGATGGAGATCAAGATGGTCTGGGACTATCCTGAAGTCGGTCCGAAAGATTCTTACCTCCTGTATCATGAAGAGATGGAGTCGCTTGTCAAGCACATCAAAGGTCTGAAGCGTATCCGCTTCTTTATGACTTTCGGACAATCCTATTTGACGCATATGCAATGTCTGGAGAATGTAGGGATGCTTGGTATTGAACCGGTCGAACATAAAGGCCAGAAAATCGTGCCGATTGAGTTTTTAAAGACGCTGCTTCCCGATCCTGCATCCTTGGGTCCGCGTACCAAAGGGTTGACGAACATCGGTATCGTAGCCGAAGGTATCAAAGACGGACAAAAGAAGAAGATCTATATCTACCAGGTAAGTGATCATGAGAAGTGTTATGCAGAGGTGAAATCACAGGCTGTATCGTATACGACAGGTGTACCTGCGATGATCGGTGCAAAATTGATGATAGAGAAAAAATGGACAGGCGAGGGTGTCTTCAATATTGAACAGTTCGATCCGGATTTCTTTATGGAAGAGCTTAATGCCCAGGGTCTTCCATGGAAGATCGTAGAGCTGGACTAAGGGATTGATGCGCTGCCCGCTTTGTCACGAGTCCGAGCATACGCTTTATTGCGAGCATGAGACAGGAGAATACAGAATCTGCACAGAATGTGCCCTTGTCTTTGTGCTTTCGGATGCCTATCTTGACGAAGAGCAGGAAAAAGAGCGTTATGATCTGCACACCAACTCCCCGGATGATCTCAACTACAGAAAGTTTCTTTCAAAGATCTTTGATCCTGTCTGCGAACGGGTTCAAAAGGGTTCTTTCGGTCTGGATTTCGGTTCGGGCCCCGGTCCGACGCTTTCGATGATGTTTGAAGAACGCGGTTATGAGATGCGTATCTATGATCATTTCTATGCCAGAGATGAGGATGTCTTGAAGCAGAGATACGATTTCATAACCTCGACTGAGGTCGTTGAACATCTTCATGACCCTGCAGGTGTTCTGGACAGGCTGATGGGTATGCTCAAACCAAAGGGTCTGCTTGCTCTGCTGACACAGCCTTACCCGCCAAAAGAAGAGTTTTCCAAGTGGTACTACAAGAACGATCCTACCCATGTCTGTTTCTATTCCCTATCAACGATGCAATGGCTTGCAGGTAAATATGGTGCGAGACTGCAGAACGTGGGTAAAGATATATTTATGTTTACAAAAGAGAAGGAATAAGATGCCAATAGATTTTTCAAAACTTCCAAGCCCCTGTTATCTCTGCGAAGAGAGCCTGTTGGAAAACAACCTAAAGATCCTTGATCGGGTTCAAAAGGAGTCGGGTGCAAAGATCATCCTTGCACTGAAGGGTTTTGCTATGCATGCCACCTTTCCTCTTGTGGGGAAGTATCTTCAGGGTTGTACCGCAAGCGGACTGCATGAAGCGAAGCTGGCACGCGAGGAGATGGACAAAGAGGTACATACCTATTCGCCGGCTTTCAAAGAGGATGAGATCGAAGAGATAGCCTCTATCTCGGACCATATCGTATTCAACTCGCCTGCACAGCTTTTTCGTTTTGAGAAAAAAGTCAAAGAGGCCAATCCGAAGATATCGATCTCTTTGCGTGTCAATCCCGAATATTCGGAATCTCCGGTAGACCTCTACAATCCATGCGGCCTTTACAGCCGCTTAGGTACGACCAAGGCAAACTTTGATGAGAAGGTGTTGGAGTACATAGACGGGCTGAACTTTCATGCCCTCTGCGAGCAGGACGTCTCTGCCCTTGAAGGTGTACTGAAGGCATTCGAATCAAAGTTCGGCAGCTATATCGACAAGATGAAATACATCAACTTCGGTGGCGGTCACCATATCACGCGAAAAGATTATGATGTGGACAGGCTTATCGAGGTCATACGTCTGTTCAAGGCAAGACACAATGACGTCGAGGTCTATCTGGAGCCGGGCGAGGCCGTAGGATGGCAGACAGGCGTGCTTGCCGCGACTGTTCTTGATATCGTTGACAACGGTATGAAGATAGCCATCTTGGACACTTCTGCCGAGGCGCATATGCCCGATACTTTGGCTATGCCTTATCGTGCTGAAGTCAGAGGGGCAGGTCAGCCTAATGAGAAGTCCTATACCTATAGACTAGGCGGGAATACCTGTCTGGCCGGAGACATCATGGGAGATTACTCTTTTGACAAGGAACTTAGCGTCGGCGATAAGATAATCTTTGAAGACCAGATACACTATACCTTTGTAAAGAACACGACCTTCAACGGTATCAAGCTGCCTGCCTTGGCTATCTGGACGAAAGAGGATAAGCTGAGCATCGTCAAGGAGTTCGGATACAAAGACTATAAAGAGCGCTTGTCCTAGAGCGTTTCCTGCTGATATCCTGATGTCTGAACTGCTTCTTTATCGGATGTTACTGCAAGCTCACATGGCAGTTCGATAATAAAAGAGGTCCCCTTCTCATGCTCGCTGTCGATTCGTATGCTCCCGCCGAGCTGCTGGGTGACTAGGTTATAGGTGATATTAAGTCCGAGACCGGTCCCGCCTTCGTTACGCTTGGTAGTGATAAAGGGTTCGAATATCTTATCTGCGACATTCTGGTCCAGACCCTTGCCATCGTCTGAAAATATAATATTAACCTTGTCCGCATGCTTTTGTGTCTGAATCGATATCTTCCCTTCTTGATCATCGTCAAAGGCATGAACTAAGGTGTTTTGAAGCATGTTGATGATGATCTGTGCAATGGCTCCGGGGTAGGAGTGCATTGCAATAGCCTCATCTTTGAATCTTATCTCAAGTTTTATAGGACGGTGGCGAAGTTCGCTTTTGAAGGTCATCAAGATCTCCTGCATATAGGTGTTTAGCTCAAAATCACGTATATCTTCACTGCTTTGGTCCACGGATATCTTTTTGAAGTTCTTGATCAGCAATGCGGCACGGTCCAGATTCTTCATCAAGATATCATCGGCTTCTTCGATCGTCTCGATGAAATTTGTGAGTGCTGACTTGGTGAGTCTGTTCTCTTCAATCTTCTTTTGGATATCTTTGATCTCATTTTTAAAGATCGAAGCAGCCGTTATCGAGATGCCAAGGGGTGTGTTGACCTCATGTGCTACTCCGGCAACAAGGTTTCCAAGGGCAGACATCTTCTCCGACTCCACAAGTTGTGACTGGGCGCTTTCGAGCTGGTCTATACTCTTTTGAAGTGCGATAGTACGTTCTTTTACACGCTCTTCCAGTTCATTGGTTATACGTTCCAGGTGAGCTTGGTAGGTGCGCGATATCGCTTCTGCCTCGTCTCGTTCACGCGCGTTTTGTTCGATCTTGTCCAACATAGAGTTAAAGTCATCATACAGATTTCCGACTTCATCATCATAGATCTTCTCTGCACGCAGTGTGTAGTTCTCGCTAAGTGATATCTCCTGGGCCGTCTTGGCCAAATCGATGATAGGGGTGGTAACATAGTTTTGTATCTTGTAGATGACAAAGAGTGATAACACTATCAAGAAGACAACGATAAGCATTAGAAAAGCGGTGTACATCAACAGCTGTGTCGTGATCTCCTTGGTCGATACATAGATGACAACCGCTCCATAATTAGTCTCGTTACGGACTATGGGTTTTGTTATGATGACCTCATCATCGACATATTTGTTTTTGTTAGCGGAAATATCTGTCTTTGATACGAAGACCCTTTCCTTTCCATTGATAATATGATGGGTGAAAATTCTTCCTTTTTGGTCATAGATCACAGCCGCATTGATACGCGGAACATCATTGAGTTTTGTGAGGACTTCCTTTGCACCCATCTGGTCCAAAAAAAGAAGCGGCGTGATGATATAATCAGAGACAAGGTTGGCCTGAAGCGTCGATTCTCGAAGGAGTTCGGTATTCCTGTATTTGTATTCTGCGATCAGTAAAAATCCTGCAAAGGCAAACAAGGCCGTTATAAGAAGTGTCAAGGTGGAGATCAGCAGTTTAGATTTGATTGAGAAGTGGGCGAAACGGTTCATTTTATGAGCTCGAAGGCTGATTCCAGAAGAAGATAGCTGATATGAATGTCTGCCTGCTGCGCAGCCTTCTGGTTTATAGCACAAGTAGTACTGTCATCGTCTTCAAGTATGGTGATCATCACACCTTTGTCTTTGAAGCCTTTTATTTCGCTGATAGTGAGTACAGGGTTACCTGAGAGAGCCTGCGTCAACTCAACGACGGCATCTGTACCCTTGCCTATAAAAAGTATATCACACTGTGAAGCAGCATCCGTGTGGACAAGATCACTGACGTGCACAGGCTTTTTTGTGATACTTTTGCCGGCATACGCCGATCGCAAGGCATTGAAGATGTTCTTGTCGTTTAAGACGCATATGGAGAAGTCGGGTTTGTTGTTTTGAGGCCAGGTGATAAGCGGTGTGATGTTTTGTAAAAACAGCGATCTCTTGTGTGCATTTGAGCCAAATAGAAGCTGAGAAAAAACAAGGAAGGATGCAAATAAAAAAAACAGCATCCGTGAATGATAAGGCTGCCTGCAGGGAGACTCCGGCCTATCTATCATAAAACAATATCCTCATCCGGGGAGAGAAGATCAGCCTTGGGTTCACTGATATGATAGCCTTGGGAATATTTTATTCCCAGTTCGTTTACGATCTCGTAGATCTCTTTGTCACATACAAACTCGGCGACAAGATCGATTCCGACATTGTTGGCAAAATAGACCATACTGTCGACCATTTTCCTTGAAACCTTGTCTTTAAGGTTTTTAATAAAATAACCGTCGATCTTGATGGAGTTAAGGGGCAGGTTAAGGATGTTTGCAAAGTTTTGGCACTGAGCACCGAAGTCATCAAGGGCGATGCTGCAGCCAAGTTGAGTCAGCTGAGCTATGTTGGTTCTGCTGCTTGGTATGGCATCCAGGGAGTTGTTTTCAAGTATCTCCAATATCAACCTTGAGGGTTTGATATTGTGCTGTTTGAGAAGAGATTCAATGTAGTTTGAAAAGTCGGCATCTTGCAAGTCGTGGGCAGTGATGTTGACAGAGAAGTCCAAGTCATTATGTTCAAAAGTCTCTGCCGCTTTTTTAAGCATGACAGCGGTTATCTGCGAAAGCAGTCCGGTGTCCTGGGCAACCTGTAGAAATTCGAAAGGAGAGATGACTTTGTCGCCTTTGAGCATACGTACCAGGCACTCGTACTTTTCCACCTTCTTCGTTCGATTGTTATAGATTGCCTGGAAATAGGGCACGATGCGGTCTTCTTTTAATGCGTGCTTGATCTCTTTGAACCATTTGAGATTGTTTTCGATGGTGCGCTGGACGTTCATGTCCTTATGATACCGCTGGATACGGTTATAGCTGATAAGCCTTGCTTCTTTTACGGCAAGGTCCGCTTTGTTTGTAAGCAGCTCGCTTTCGCCCTCGACAATACCGATAGTGAAGGTGACATTGAAGTCGATATCGTCATGGGTGAAACTGTTGTTATGAAATTTCTTCTGTATGGTGGTGATTATCTCATCGGTCTCTTGGGCAGTAGAGTTTTGGCGCACAAGGACAAACTCGTCAATACCGATATGGTAGAGCTTGTTTTCGTTTACCTCCAAAAGCTGCAAGATCCCCGCGATCTCCTTGATAATATAATTACCCTGTTCGTAACCGTAAAGGTCATTGATGTGGCTGAACCTGTCGACATCCAGAAGGATAAGAGTGACATTGTCCATCTTTTGAAGGTCTTCATCCAGTTTGTGCCGATTGTAGAGTTTGGTAAGCGGATAGTAGATGATCTGTTTATAAAGCGCCTCTTTTTCCATGTTGGCATCTAATAGATCCGAGTAGTCAATGATAGCCAGTTTGACCGAAGCATACAGTTTGTCCGCATTGAGTTCCGTCTTGTCTTTGTAATCGTTGATGTCATAGTTGTCGATGACGTATTTCTCAGGGGCACGCCCGGATTGCCCTGTACGGATGATGATACGAATATAAGGGTTTAAAAGCTTTCTGCGGACATACTCCGTCAGGTCCAGACCGGCATGAACTGTTTCCATGACCACATCCATGATAGCAACGGCGAAACTGTTGTCACGTTCTAAAAGTTCGCGCGCTTCCTGGGCAGAGTATACGGATGTGAAAGCAACAGGACGGTCTTTTACGATCAGGTTTCTTAACGCGAGTTTGGTGATGTCGTGGATACTATGGTCGTCATCGACGATTAGAACCTTCCATGGTTTGGCTGTGGCGATATCGGAAGTCTCTTCCTCGTCTTGAAAAAGTAATTCGTCTGTAACCATACTATCTGCCTATGTTTAAGAGTTAAGATAATAATAGCTAAAAACGGAGTATAAGTAAAATAAATCTTTAGATTGCTTTGGCGTTCTTGTGTGCATCCCTGTTTTTACTCTGATGAAGCGCAGCTTTGATGGCATTGGTATAGGATTTTACAGAAGGTCCTTTGCCTTGGTATGCGATATCAAAGGCGGTTCCGTGGTCTACGGAAGTACGTATGATGGGCAGACTGAGCGAGATGTTTATGCTTTCTTCAAAATGCAGGGCCTTGAGCGGGATAAGGCCCTGGTCGTGGTACATCGCAACATAATGTCTGTACTGTTTTCGCATCTGTTTTGTAAAAGCGGTATCCGGGACAAAAGGACCGATAAAGTGTTCTTTTTTCAACTTCTTGTTTGCACGCTTGATCGCTTTTTTTATCTCTGTCTCTTCATCTCCGAGAACACCGCCGTCTCCGGCATGCGGGTTGAGTCCGAGTACAGCGATCTCTTTTGCTTTGACATCTTTACTAAGATGCAGCAGGAAGGGTGTGAGTCTGTCTGCCGTGATCTTTTTGGCGACATCTTTGAGGGGAATATGTTCTGTAAAAAGCGCGACATACATCTTGTCGCAGCCGAGCATCATGATGGCTTCTTGTTTGAAGTGATCACGCAGCATATCCGTATGCCCTTTGTGCTCTATACCTGCTTGGGACCACGCTTCTTTATGGATGGGGAGCGTGACAACAGCGTCTGCGATCTTCTTCTCGCATAGACTGATAGCTTTTGCGAAAGAGTCATAACTGTATTGACCGCTTTTGGCACTGATCTTTCCAGCTTTGATGGGGAACTTTCCTTTGATAGGAAAAAGGATCATCCCTTTTGGCCGCTGTATCTTAAGTTTCTCGCAGGCTCTTTGCAGCATCTCTTCAGAAATACAGTAGACAGGTTTGACGAACTTTGAGATCTTCTCATGCGAACGCAGTGCTATCTCAATGCCGATACCGTTTAGATCGCCGATACTGATGGCGATGACTTTTTTCATGCTAAGAGTGCCTTCATATCTATAATAGCCTGTTCAAGACCCGTGAATACAGAACGTGCGATGATACTTTGGCCGATGTTGAGCTCTTTGATTACCTCTATCTCACACATGGCTTCGACATTTTGATAGTTTAGCCCATGCCCGGCGGCAACAAGCAGACCTTTCTGGTGAGCCAGATAGGCTGCGTCTTTGATCTCTTCCAAAGAACGGTGCAACATCGTCTTAAGCTCGCTGCGAGGGCGCTCAAGTTCTTTGATACTGTGATGGGTAGTCGCAAGGGGTGTGTTTAACATCGCATAGATGTTCGCATAGGAACCCGTGTGCAGTTCTACCATATCGATGTCAAGACTTTGTGCGGCCTCTATAACAGCTTCATTGGGATCGATAAACAGGGATACGTCTATCTCGTGTGCCTTCAGCTGATCGACCGCTTTTTTGATCGCATCGAAATGCCTTACGACATCGAGTCCGCCTTCTGTGGTCACCTCTTCGCGTTTTTCAGGTACGAGAGTCGCTCTGTGCGGTTTGAGCTGACAGACGATACTGATGATATCGGGATCGATCGAACATTCAAGATTGACCGGAAGAGGGGAGTTGAACATGATCTTTTGGGCATCAAGGTCATTGATGTGACGGCGGTCTTCTCTGAGATGGATAGTGATCTGGTCTGCACCTGCTCGCTTGCACACACCCAGTGCATCTACAGGATCCGGATCGTTGATACGTCGCGCTTCTCTTAAAACGGCTATATGGTCGATGTTCACGCCCAGTGCGATCTTAGCTGCGTTTTTCATAAAACTCCTTTTTAAACTCAGAATATCTGTCTTGCAAGATGGCCTCTCTGGCCTGTCTCATAAGATTGAGATAGTAATGCAGGTTGTGCAGACTTGCTAGGCGGAAGAAGGTCAACTCTTTTGAGCGGAAGAGGTGGTTGAGATAAGAACGGGTATAGCGTGTACAGGTATGGCAGGTGCATTCAGGGTCTATAGGCGCTTCATCTTCTTTGAACTTGGCCCCGCGGATGTTGATCTTTCCAAATGAGGTAAAAAGGGTGCCGTTTCTTGCATTCCGTGTGGGCATGACGCAGTCAAACATATCGACGCCCCGATCGATGTTCTCGATAAGGTCCTCAGGCGTTCCCACACCCATCAGGTAGCGCGGTTTGTCTTCAGGCATGTATTGAGTCGTATGCTCGACTGTATCATACATATCCCGATTTGTTTCGCCTACAGAGAGTCCGCCGATAGCAAAACCGTCATAATCAAGTGCACAGAGCTCTGTCGCGGATTTTGTACGAAAGGCCTTGTCTGTTCCACCCTGTATGATGGCAAATATGTTCTGATCAGTGCAGACACCCTTCTTCTGCTGAGAGCGGAAGTACTCAATGGACTCTTCTGCCCAGCGCGTTGTCCTCTCTATAGAGAGCTTGATTCGTTCTTGGGTTGCGGGCAGGGCGACAAGGTCGTCGAGTATCATCATGATATCGCTTCCAAGGTTTGTCTGTATATCGATGACCTTTTTTGGTGTGAAGAAATGCTTGCTTCCGTCAATATGGCTTTTGAACTCTATCCCGTCTTCTTTGGGTTTGGAGATATCACTCAGACTGAAGGCTTGAAAACCGCCGGAATCGGTTAAAAAACTTTTCGGAAATGTCGTATATTTATGCAGTTTTCCCATCTTGGCTACATTTTCGTCGCCAGGACGCAGGTACATGTGGTAGGTGTTGGCCAGAATGATCTGTGCGCCCAGTATCTCGTCCATATCATACATGTCAAGTGACTTGATCGATCCGACAGTACCTACCGGCATAAAGACCGGAGTCTGTATTGTTGAGTGTTCTGTTTGGATGGTCGCGGCGCGTGCTTTTCCGCTTTGTGCTTCGAGGGTAAATTTCATTAAGTAGACTTTTTTACTCTAATTATACTACAATCACACAAAACTAAGATGAAGCCGGGGAAAAGATGTATTGGACGTCTTTATCTCTGCTGTATTCTCAGAGGCAAATATGAAAAAGATATTGATATTAACGGACGGTAAGACAGGCAAACACTTTGTTGAACGTGTTGCAGACACCTATACCAGTGAAAATATCTATTATGTCGTTTCTACGGTCAAACTAGACATCCCTCATGCCAAACCTTCCCAATTCAAATTTTATGAGTTTGACTCTACAAGCTTTCATAAGCTGGCAAACCTTCTCAAGATGGAGTTTGTGCAGGTCATCATCGCGCTTAAAAGTGCTATGGATGTTGAAGTCAGTGTCAAAAACATACGTGCAGTGAAGAGTCAGCTTCGTATTGTACTTTTGGACCGCTGGGGCTTGAGTTTTGATGATCCGAATATCGTTGTTGTCAATTCAAACGATGTACTTTCAAACCGCCTGCTTGACTACCTTCCTAATGTTCCAGTGATCGCGCAGAATGTAGGAATGGGCGAGGGTGAGATAATGGAAGTGCATGTCCCTTTCGGAAGTTCTTTCGTCTATCGCCATATCGGTGCACTTGAGCAGACTAACTGGAAGATCGTCGCGATGTACCGCAACCAGAGACTTATTCTCCCTTCTCCAAAGCGTATGATACAGCCCAATGACCTTCTGGTCTTGGTAGGCGAACCCTCAGTTCTTAAGACGGTATACCGAGCTATCAAACGTGAACTTGGGCAGTTTCCTGCTCCTTACGGCAGTAATCTGTACCTCTATATCGATATGGCGGTGGATGAGTTCTCCAATATTGCGAAGTTGATCAAGCGTTCCAAATATCTTCACAAAAACCTGGGCGACAAACTTTATATCAGAGTCGTCAATGCCTCAGACATAGAGACCCTCGCAAGGATAAAGTCGCATAGAAACGACGATATTATCGTCGATATCGACTATACGATGCGTGATTACAAAGATATCATATTAAGTGATATCATTGAGATGGATATCGGTCTGATCATGCTGTCAAGCGAGATGTTTGCTATCGGAGCATTCCGGCAGTCCCTTTATGATAGCAAGGTCCCTGTCCTTAAGCTCTCGAGAAAACCGTTTTCAAAACTTAAAGAGAGCGTGGTGATCTTGACAGAGAACCGTGACTTGGAGAAGATATCGACTACGGTGTTTGACATCTCTGCTCAGCTTTCGTTCAATCTTGAACTTTTCGATTTTACCCAGGAAAAGACAGATGATAAAGACCGTATAATCGAACACTATGAGAACCTTTCCGTGATCTTCTCCAAGTCTATCAAGATGGTCTCGCAAGAGGCAAACCCGATCCGCTTCTTAAAGAAAAAAGAGAACTTTCTCTACTGCCTTCCATTTACGGAAAAGATGCTCGATCTGCCTCTGTACTCTATCTTCTCAACAGACAGCGAAAAGCTCTATTACCGTTTGGGCGAATATCATCAGTTGTTCATACCGAGACAGCTGTAGTCTTATCGACTCTCTTGCTTACAAGTGGCGTAAAATCCATACACTTGCTGCTTGATTTATCCGCTTTAAAGCCTTCATCCAGTATTATCTAACTTAAAAATCAAAAGATTGTATTTACGTACAGACTGCAAAACAATATATCGGAAAGACAATGCACATAGATATCCAGCTTAAAAGTGAAACAGACAACTCCTATTCGGTCAATATCGGTGAATTAGAAAAACTGCATGTCGACGCTAAAGTCGCCATAGTGACCAACCCAAAAGTGGGGGGTCTGCACCTTGAGTACCTGCTTTCAAAGTTAAGTGCCAAAGAGGTCTATGTCATCACGGTGGAAGACGGCGAAGGTTTCAAGACGCTTTCTACCGTCGAGACCATACTGAACAACCTCTTTGATCATAAGTTCAACCGTTCTTCTGTACTTATCGCTCTGGGCGGAGGCGTGATCGGTGACATGACGGGTTTCGCTGCAAGTATCTACCAACGAGGAATCGGTTTCATTCAGATCCCGACGACGTTATTAGCACAGGTCGATGCAAGTGTGGGCGGAAAGACAGGTGTAAACAACGCTTATGGAAAAAATCTTATCGGTGCCTTTCATCAGCCTCTTTCCGTCCATGCAGACCCGCATTTCCTTTCCACGCTTCCTAAACGTGAGTATGGCGCGGGTATCGCGGAGATCATCAAGATGGCAGTCTGTTTTGACAAAGATTTTTTCGAGTGGCTCGAAGGTGTCGATCTGTATGATCAGGAAGTGATCAAAGAAGCTATAGCAAGATCTGTCAAGACCAAGGCTATGGTC
>JBFEYG010000053.1:0-11744 GCA_041562275.1 Sulfurimonadaceae bacterium
GCCAATATCTCCATGATAAGCGACTGGGTCCTTACCAGACTCTCCAATGTCATCGCTACCGACCCTTCCAATGCAGGAACGACAGGTGTCTTCAGCCTTAAGACACGCCAGTGGGAGAAGTCTATGGCGACCAAGGTCGGTCTTAAAGATGACATCTTTCCGAGTGTCTATGAGACAGGAACGCAGATCGGCGAAGTGACTTCAAAGGCAGCGCAAGAGACGGGACTTACTATAGGCACTCCGGTCATCATGGGCGGCGGCGATGTCCAGCTAGGCTCTGCGGGACTGGGTGTCGTTGAGGCCAATCAGGTCGCCATCCTCGGCGGGACCTTCTGGCAGCAGCTTGTCAATATGGACAAGCCCCTCACCCATCCTAATATGGATATACGTATCAACCCCCACGTCATCGAAGGCATCTCTCAGGCTGAAGGCATCTCTTTCTTTTCCGGTATGGTGATGCGCTGGTTCAGGGATGTCTTTTGTGAGAGTGAGGTCGCTGAAGCTAAAAGAAGAGGAATAGACCCCTACTCCCTTCTTGAAGAACTTGCCTCAAAAGTACCTGCCGGCTCGAATGGGATACTGCCAATCTTCTCTGATGCCATGCATTACGGAAAATGGTACCATGCGGCTCCCTCATTCCTCAATCTTTCACTTGACACGGAAAAGTGTTCCAAAGCAGCGATGTTTCGTTCTCTTGAAGAAAATGCCGCCATCGTCTCCATGCTCAACCTGGAGTCTATCTTCAGGTTCACCGGTGTACAGACCGACAGCATCACCTTTGCAGGAGGAGCATCAAAAGGCCCTTTATGGTCACAGATATTGGCTGATGTTACCCAAAAAGAGATACGCATCCCCAAGGTCAATGAAGCCACGGCACTCGGAGGTGCCTTCGCCTGCGGCGTTGCTACAGGTGAATACGACTCTATAGCACAAGCTTCAAAAGCCTTTATCCAGTGGGAAAAAAGCTATACGCCTAATGTAGACAATGCTTCACTCTATCAGGATGTCGCAGCGAAATGGGAAGAGGCTTACGCCTCTTCCCTTGCGCTTGTCGACAAGGAAATCACCACTTCGATGTGGAAAGCACCTGGTCTATAGCAGTTTTGCTATTACCCCACTTACGCTTTTATGCTATGCTTTGAAATGGTATAGGACACACGAGCGACGGGGTATTGGCATTTCACATAAACCAATTTAGTTGGTTTATTGCATCAGACTTTAGTCTAAAAGTGCCAGATTTGCTATAATCCTACCAATAATTCAATAACTAAGGACAATTTCAATGACAATTACTAAGCGCGTAACATTTATAGCAAAACCGGACGGTATAGAAAAGATGAAAGAGCTTTTATCGGCTATGGTAAAACCTTCCAAAGCGGAAGACGGCTGTCTTTTTTATGAGATCGTCCAGTATGAGAACAAGCCTGAGAAGTTCATGGCAATCGAGACATGGAGAGACGAAGCAGCTCTTGAAGGGCACAAGACATCTGCACACTACAAGATCTACAAATCCTCTTACGAACCGTACTGTCAAGATAAATATACAGATGAATTGGAAGTCTTGGGCTAAGCAGCTACTTATGCCCGCTTCCACCTGTGCGTGCGACAAGCTCTTCCATATACTCCCCTCCGATATTATAGGCTTCGCCAAACCCGAAAGTCGCTTCGCCGTAATCGGTTGAGAGTTCATACAGATTAAAATCCTGCATTCCCATCAGCATGCCGACCATCTCTGCTGAGAACTTTGACTTGAAGTTATCCATGATTTCACTGAACTTTACATCCTCTCTGCTGATCATTTCAGATGAGCATTGCAAAGAGATACGCTTGCGGGCAAAGATCTGTTCCGTCTTGGCCTCATCTTCTATAAAAAGTAGTGAAGCTTTTGGTGTTCTTTGAAGGTTCTGTGCATGTTTGGCTACATTGCTGATAAAGATATAGAATTTGTGCTCGTAATGAATAAAGGGAGCATACGAGCCAAAAGGCAAGCCCTTTTCATCCAGTGTGCCCAATACCGTACTTTGAAACGCTTTTATAAAATCCAACATTATGATTGCTTCCTCAGCTTTGCCTGCTCCAACTCCCAGTACTCCATATCAAAGATATCTTTTGGACATAGACTCTTCCATCCGCCGAGGTTTTGGGCCAGTGTCATCGCATGGATAGTGTGCGAGACGATATCAAAGATGATGCCGGCCTCTTTTTCATCTTTTCCGAAACAGACAAAACCGACATCTTTGATGATGGCATAACGCGGAGCAAGGTCAAGCATGATCTCATCCTTGGCATGGGCTTTGAAATAAGCTTTGTAACGTTTAGTAAAGGCATCCAGCGCCTCTTTTATATCATCTTCGATGATGGCAGGAAAAGGTTTGGTACGAATAACATGCTCAGGCGTCAAGGGGCCGTTTTTAAAGATATCCTCCAGGTTGTCAAACTTGGAAAAATTGACTGCTTCTATGCTTGAGCCAAACTTCATCACGATCTCGCATCCGCGAAGCTTTTCTATCTCAGACTTCAGTTCATCCGTAAATGATTCGTCTATCTGACAATAACTCTTGGAAAAGTTAAGCGTTTTGGGTGCAGAGTGTTCTTTGAGATAATCTTCCGCCTTGGAGACAATAGCGATCATCTTCTCATACGCTTTTTTCGCATCATCATCAAAACTGAAGACACCGTGGTTAAGCAGGATCATTCCGTCCAGTTTCGACCAGTCTACCTCTTTGGTCTTCTCATAGATCTCTTTCGCCAGAATGAAACCCGGCATGACATAGTCTATAAAGAGCATATTCGGACCGTAGAGTTCTTCTAAACGCTTCTTGCCATCGGGAGTATTGGAAATCGTTACTACAGCATCTGCATGGGTATGGTCTACGTACTTAAAAGGGATGATAGCGTGAAGGACAGCCTCGATCGAAGGATTCGGAGAACTTTTATCCAGCAGGGCTTCGCGCTGTTGTGCCACCATATCCGTATCGCTCAGATGAGGAAGTTTTGCCATTGCTTTTAAGACTTCAAGATCAACAGCAGGAAAACCAGGTTCTTCTATCGTGTCAAGGTTCCAGCCGCTGCCTTTGACATAAAGATACTTACCGATCTTAACAGAAGTATTTCCGCCCCCATGCAATACCAGATCCATGTCCCTGCCCAAAAGCTGAGAAGTATATACCCGCATTGCAAGGTCTGAGGTCTGTTTTTTGGCTTCGTCGTCATTAAAAGTAGATTTCATATCGTGCTTCCTCGTTCTATTTGAAGAATAGTAGCATATTTTAAAACTCAATGCCCCAAAGCACTTCTATCAGATCGATCCGAAGACATCACGAATCAGCTGAGACTTTTGGACCAGCGGATTGTCTCTGATCTTCTTTTCCTCTTGTGCTATCTTGACAAAGAGCCCGTCTATCGCTTTTTGTGTGACATAAGAATCCAACTCTTTAGGAGGCACATAGGCATCCAGTCCGAATGACTTTCCCATACTAAGAACAGAATCCTTGTAGGGTATAGCCTCGCTGTTTTCCTCATAGCTGTTTCGCACCTGTTTATAATAATAACTGACCTTGTTCTCATCCATCGTCTTTGTCACGATAGGCTTGATCATGGATTCAAGTTCACCGTACGAACTGTTTTTAAAATATTCGCTCAAAGCATTATCATTGCTTTTTAGGATCTTTTGCGCATCTGCTATCGTCATCCTTTGTATAGCAGCAAAAAAAATCTCGACTGTTTTCGGAGCAGCCTCAGTAGCAGCATTATTCATAGAGAGAACAAGGTCATCAAGCATCTTATCTCCTCCGCTTTTACGTACAAGCGTTTCCATGGTACTAAGGTTTTCCGGTAAGGAGATCTTGGCTTTAGCATCATTAAGATATCCGTTTTTCTTGCCCAAGGTATTGACAGCATACCCTACACCCTGTTTCAATGCAGCTCTTAAGGCATCACTTTGCACAGAGTCCGTCGAAGCTGTCTTGTTCGTTGTTGTCTGCTCAACGACATCATTCAACATATCTTTCCATCCTGCATGCAGGTCTATCAGCATTACAAATGCAACTATTATCAGGTATACTCTCATCTACCACACTCCTTTTTATATCTCATGTGTATTGTACTCTCTATCGCCTGCATCACCCAAACCCGGGATGATATATTTGTTCTCATTCAAGCTTTCATCTATCTGTGAGATAAATATATCCACATCAGGATGACTCTTTTGGACAAAGGCAAGCCCTTCAGGTGCTCCAATGATGTTTAGTGCGATGATCTTTTTTGCTTTTTTTGTCTTGACGATCTCTATCGCATCACAAAGCGAACCGCCAGTTGCAAGCATCACATCGACTATAACAACACGTTTGCCTTCACAATCGGGCAGACGGTCATAATAAAGCTTGCTTTTATGCGTTGTCTCGTCACGTTTGATCGCTAAAAAACCGGAACCTATATTAGGCAGTGTCTCCATTACAGATTCAAGCATCGGCATACCTGCTCTGAGAACAGTGACAACGACATAGGAGCTCTGATCCAGAACTGCATAAGACGCATCACCTTGCCAGGTCTGTATATCTTTAGTGATAAGAGGTGCTTCTTTCAAGGCTTCATTCAAGAGTAAGCGGGTTATCTCTTTGACGATATGGCGAAACCTTAATCCATCGGTTTGAGTCTCTCGTAAAGCGCATATGAGTGTTTGTATTACTGGCGTGCAAAGTTCTTGGATCATTAAATATCTCCGATACATTGTTTTGTACATTCTATCATCTTTAGGCAAGATATCAAGCCTGAACAGCCCTAATTTAAACTTGCTAGTGTAAAATCTCTCTTATGGAAAATATAATCTTTATGGGTTTTGCCCTATTCTTTTTTACACTGATGTTTATGCATATCTATTTTACCAATGCCTTCTTCTCACAATTGAAAAAAGAGCATGCAGATGTATGGCGAAAACTGGGAGAACCCCGATGGAAGATCCATTTTGGAGACGACAGTTTTAAAAATGCGATGAAATATATCCGTCAAAAACAGTTCGCTGAACTACAAGACAGCCTTCTTGAAGAGTATTATGAAAAGATCAAGCGTGTTGAGTATTCAGCGCTTGCACTTGCGCTGATCATAATCTCTGCGACAATCGTAGATGTAATACAAGGATAAGGAATGGAAAGTATTGGTAATGAAACCTATAATATTGTCATTTTAGCTATTATGGCACTTATCACACTTATCGTACTTAAGATGCCTAAGAGAAAGGACTAAACGCCTAAGCGCTTAGAAAATGACCGGTTCAAGGTCTTCTGAGGGATTAAACTCTTCAAAATCATCGATGATGCGTTCAAACATCTTCTTTGTCTTCTCAGCTTTTGCCGTAAACTCGTCAAAAACATACTTCGATGAAGAAAATGCCTCACCCAACTCTTGATAGATTGCCAGACGTCCGTTGATATGCTTGTTAAACTCGCCAAAGGCATTACGTAAGAACTCTTTGGTCGTAGTGTGACGCATGAGCGACTTGATCATACGTTTGCGCTCTTTGATCGGCAGTGATTCATCGATCGCTTCGGCTACACGCTTGATATCAAGACGTGAGAGATAGACACCTGAGTGTGCAGGCCCAAGAAGCTTGTCAGCCAGTTCATCGACAAATGCCGGTGCTTCTTCTTCACCGTTCTCTTCTTGGTCTATCTGCTTCTGCTCTTCATTGATGCAGCGCTCCGTTACGAACTTGTCAAACTCCGCTTTTAAATCATCTAAGTTGTTAAAATCTTTCATATTACTTTCCTTTTATCCAGATGTTGTAGTTTATTTTGGCAAGTACCTTGGAGTACTCTTCATTGTCTAAATACTTGGCTCCGTATACGCCTGCGTAGTCGACCAAATTACTGTTACGTTTAAGATCGATCAAGAGTGCCTCTTTGTTGATCTTGCTCAGCTTTGGAGAACTTGGACTTGCATTGATAAAACCGTCAAACGAAGAGAGATCTATCTCTTCGTTGTCTACGGCTCTGTCAATATCGACATTGATACCTTCAAGCTCTTTCGTATGCGCTTGAACAAGTTCCATGCATGACTCGACTCTGTCGTTAAAAAAGGTCACCTCTTTTACTCCGCTCTGCTGTAGATGCAGAACAATAGACGTCGCCAGTTTTCCCGATCCGAGTACAGCCAACTTTTGTGTACCATTTTCTTTTAATGCTTCCGCTATAGCGCGTCCTGATGCCACTTCACCGTACAGTTCACCGTTGTTTACAATGATCGTGTCACAAAAGCCGCAAGCCTTTACTTCATCGCTTTGGTGCTGAAGCTGTTCAACAACTCCCTCGACATACTCAGCGCCTATGGCTACACCATTAAGCTTTGCTTCTCTCAGACCTGCAACCGTAAAATAGATATCATCGGGACGTATATTCATCGGAATACACATCGCATTGTCACCATTTTCTTTAAAATAACGGTTCAAGGTCACTGCAAAACGGTTTTGCTGTGCATATTCCGCAAGAAAACCAAAGAGAAGCGACTGCGTGTCGATCTCATTAGCATCATTCATCGGTGCGCCTAAATTAGTACTCATTTGATTCCCCATAATTCTTTTGCTTCGTCTTCTTCTACCTGGCATCTATGACAGATCACTTCTCCGCCTCTGTAGGTGAAGTAATTGTCACACTCATGACAGCGTCTAATTGTGAACGTAGCCAAGTTCTTGACCTCCGGCTCAAAGAGCTGCTTCAGATCAAAAGTATCACCCAAGGTGATGGAGTCAGGTTCACAGACGTCATGACAAAGATGACACTTCACACACAAGAACGGATCAAACTCGATCTTGGAGTTTTTCATATCCGAACTAAGCGCTGCGGTAGGACAGATACGATAACACATCTGACAGGCTGTACACGTCTCTTGATCCAATTTCTTCATACTCGTAAAACTAAGCTCATGTGCATCTATCACATGATACTGCGACGGTTTTGGTGCACGTTTCAAGGCCGTAAAGAAGATCTTGCGCTTGTCCGGAACGATCTTTTGTTTCAAACGTGAGATATCTTCCGTGAAGACCTCGTGTCGCAGTTCTTCGTCCGACTCGACTTCCACCCGACGCTCAAAGTCATGCTTAGCTTTGGCCGCGTTTTGAAGATTTATATTTTTAAAGAAACCGCGTCTGTCATCATTGACACTTACTTCTTCAGAGACAAAAGCTATCTCTTCAGACTTGATCAACTTCAGTGATTCTATCGCTTCAAGGACAAAGTTCGCTTCTTCTATGTTCGCATCGATCTGAGGCTTCAACTTTCCTGCGATCGCACACCCCTCACAATGACCCGTGTCACAGACGACATCTTCTTTTAAAAGTGCAAGCGAGATAAGATGTTCCACAGACAGCGCGGCTATACAGGGAACATTTTTCTTACACGAGATAAGCGTCTCTTCACTCTGGGCAAAGTCAAAAAAGAAATTTGTCGGATTGAAATCATCCAGGCTAAAAGCTTCCGTAGGACAGACGGAGACACAGCCTCCGCATCCCACACACTGACTCATATTGAACGAGGGAAGATGGTTATCTACGGAGATGATCTCAACAGGACATATCTCGACACAGTGGGTGCACTCTGAAAACTTTGCAAGTGCACGTACACACTTGGTCGGATCTAAGGTTAAACCAGCCATACAGTCGCTACTATGCCGCCGCTTCTGTACTTAGGTATTCATTGTCAGCAAGGATAAACTCCAAGGTCATCTCAGCTGCGTCATAATAGATAGGTGTTCTTGATTCATACTTAACATTGATAAGGTACATCGGAGCCCATTTGATCAGGTGCTTGTTCAAAAATGTCTTCTGCGCAAACTGAAGATGCTTCACAGCATCCTTGTCGCCTGCTGCAGCTGCTGCGATCTCAGCTTCAACGAGATAATGCATAAATTCCAACTCAACACCGATATGATCCGCAGAAACCGCTCTGGCCTTTTCAAAGTCAACAATATAATCATATTCATGATACATGTCTGTTACCGGATTCGCGCCGCCTGTCTCTATCATCTGGTCTTCTCTCGTATAAAACGTCTCATAAGGGACCAGGTGAAGCAAAGAGATGTTGGCAAAGTCGACATTAAGATGCTGCTCCAGAAGCGTCTTATTGTCTGCAGTTTCAAGGATCTTCCAGTCTTTGAGACTTGGGAAAAACTCACGGATCTCTTTATCATTCAAGATCATCTCCAACATCTCATCATCAAGTTCTTGAAGTAAAACGCGAGATAAAAGTGCATAAATATTGCTGCGTGCCTGTGTTTGTTCCATTTAAAATTCCTACTGATAACCTCTGAAAAAATTACCTTATTATATTACTCGCGATTATACAGAAAAGAACTTAATATGGCGTTAGTCAAAAGGGGGTAGATTAAGAGAAGAGCTTGATTAGAAAAAAGGAGCAGTGCCCCTTATTTCAATATTACCACTCACCCACTGCTGCCTTATCAACAGCCTTATACATAGTCGTTGCAACCTTTTCTGCCATCTCTCTCATCTCGGGTGTCAAAGGATATCCTCCGGCTATCATAAGGTCAAGCTTCATAGTAGCAAGATAATAACCACCATCTTTACCTTCTATTAAAATGATCCTACAAGGCATAAAGGCACCAAAAGCCTTGGAATAATCAATAAACTCCCTTGCTATTTGCTTATTACATAATGAGATGATTTGTACATGTCTTGTTGGGTTTCCTGCATAATCCTTTTCACCTGACCTGAACATTATAGTATCACTGACAACCAACATATTATTTTCTTCTGCAATACTCTTAATCGATTCTATTGCATCATGTGGAGTGACGCCTTCTTTTAAGGGAACAACCTTGACCATAGAAGCTGCTGCATCACCTGTATTCATGACTTCCTCAGCCATGTTCATATACAAGCCTATAGCTGCTGGATCTAGTTTAGAAACCTTAGGTTCAAACGAGATATAGGCTATGAGAACACCTACAATTGTAACAGCACCGATAATGCTTAATATGTTTTTTAACATGTTCATTTTTACTCCTTAATTTTGATACACAAAAAGATATAGCACCTTTACTTAGAAGGAAGTGATGATTAAAAGGTATATTAATAATATTATAAAAAAGAAGTTTATTGAAGAGGACTGAAAGAAGCAAAACTTCTTTCAGAGGTAAATAATCCCGAAGGATTATTACTTGATCTTAACAGCGTAGGCTTTCTCTGAAAGAGGAACCCATGGACGTTTGATCCATTGAGGACGACGCCATTTGTTTTTCTCATTAAGAGGACGAGTAAGCTCATCTCTCCACGCTTGGTATACTTTTTGGTTGTTCTCATAGTTAACAGAGATATCACCGATCTTGTCACCCGCTTCTGCTTTAGAAAGGATAACTTTTTGGTGCCAACAGTGCATACCTGAGATCGGATCCGGGTGTGGCGCTGCAACAGCATTTTGCCATGAACCAGAAAGACCATCCCACCAGATATTATCTGAATCTTTGTTGTAATCTGCAAAACGCTCAGATTTGAAAGGTACGATACCTTGAGTATACGTCATCTTACCTTCTTTACCGTCCATCTGAAGTTCAGCAGTCGGTACACCGAAGCTGTTGATACCAGCTGTGCCAGAATAATCTTCGATCTTGATCTGAGCACCTTCACTACCTGCGTTAGCCGGTGATTCAGCCATAAACGCTGCATCATTCATATTGCGAGGTGCTTTAGTAGCATCGATCTTACCGTCACTGACACCATTAGGAATAGTGACAGAGTTAACTAGCTTCCAACGACCACCATGGTGTGAACATGCAAGTGTACCCGGAAGTACACCCTCAGTTGGTACAGCCATAGCAACGAAGTAACCTGAACTTAGACCAGAAACTGAATCCACGATCTCAACACGGATAGCATCACCGCGCTTGAAGCCTTGACGTGCAGCATCTGCAGTCGAGATCCAGATTGGATCATGATTCTGAGAGATCTCCATCAGGTGCTTCGAGTTCGCCGAACGTGTATGAATGTTATACGGTAAACGGAACACAGTATTAAGTGCGTACGAGTTTTCCTCAGTCATATACATGTGGTTAACATGAGAAACGATCTCTTGCATACCTTTTTTCTCTTCATCATTACGAGGATAGAAAGGAATCGCAAATTCAGGCCATTTCCACTCATCAGAAGCAAACCACTCAGAGAAGAAGTCAAGCTTCTTATCCATCGTAGCAAAACCTTCCATTTTCTTACCGTCTACTTCAACACCGATCGGCTGCTTGCCATTCGGATATTTCCATGCATCACCGTGTGCGTCAACTGTCATAACACCTGTACGCTTGTCCGTGTGAACATGATTTTTGTCATATTTATGACCGTGGGCGATCAGGTTTTTACCATCATCTTTAAGCTCACGCTCTTGCGGAGAGTAGATATGGTTTTCTTCCAACCATGCTCCGTGATCTCTCATGTACTCGTAAACCGGGAATTCGGAATCTTTGTACTTAGGATCGCTTGTAGCTGTCTTCTTAAGGTTTGGCAAGTTATCACCAAACGCCGAGTCATACCACTCAGAGATCGTTACCGGCTTACCTGGGTTAGCTTTCGATTCCCACATAGATTTAATCGACTTCTGCTTAGCAGCATCCAAGAAGATATCACCCTTTGGATCGATGTAGTTAACACACATATCAAACCAGAACTCATTCTCTTCCCACACTTCACCAAGACCCGCTTTGATGTGAGCTTCAAGTGTAGCACGGTTAGGGTTAGAAGGCTTCCATCCTGCTTTTTCAAGTGCAACACGCATTACCGGCTGACGGAACGAAGTCCAACGTGCCGGCATAGTCGCTTCAGAGTGCTGATCGTGACGTTCGCCTGCAAGACCCACAGGAAGGACATAATCACAATACCAGTTTGTCTCAGACCACGTCGGAGAAAGGTTGAACGTAAGTTCCATCTTGCTCTCGTCTTTAAGTATTTCCAACCAACGGAAACCATCCGGATTGATCCAGACAGGGTTGTACATACGTGGGATCCAAACAGCAAGTTTCGTAGGAACGTTAAGTCCCTTCTTGATCCACTTCTGCTGCCACTGAGTATCACTTAGAAGGTGTGGTAACAAGTACGACATCTCATACGTAGATAGAGGCCATTCAGGTGGCCAAGTAAGCTCATTCCATACATCGACCTTTGGTACCTTAGAACCGCGTGAACCTTGTCCGATAGTAGCAGAACCACCCTTACCGGCAACAGAGATAACGTGCCAGTGGTGGAAGAACGTACCACCCTTAGGACCGATAGCACCACGTAGACCAAGTGCCATGAAACCTGTACGCCCTGAAGTCCAACCACCACGGTTACCCGCAGCAGCAGCACGCCAGAAGTAAGAAGAGATAGACGTATCAGCCCAGATAAACATCTCATAGAGTTTTTCCAGTTTATATGCCGGTACATGAGACTCTTTTACTGCATACTCGAGTGTATAAGGAGCATAAAGCTCTTTAAGCACTGCAAGGAATGTTTTGAAGTCTCTCTTCTTAGGAACCGCAGAGATATAGTTTTTCTCAACCATAAACTCAAGGTATTTAGTGTTATCCATGAACACTTCCCAGTTATACCACTTGCGTACGAATTCTTCGTTGACTTCGCCGTCTTGAAGGATACGGTTTACCAAGTAAAGGTAGATCGTCGCTTCAGTACCCGGCCATGCAGCGATCCAAAGATCAGCCATACCCGCAGAGTTAGACATACGAGGATCCATAACAACAAGTTTTGCACC
>JBFEYG010000054.1:0-11742 GCA_041562275.1 Sulfurimonadaceae bacterium
AATGATTTCTACTATGGGCCCTTTGTCACCAAATATCTTTATACCCAATACGCACAGATAACCGGCTCACTTTATCCTCTTTTAGAACAGTTGAAAGATAAGATGAATACGGAGAAAGAAAACCCTGTCGGCGTCATTCAGGCCTTGGCACTGGTAAACATCTATACCCAAAACTTTGAAGAGGCCTATACGCTTTATAATCAGCTGATCGATCAATACAAACAGCAAGACTCCCATACACTGTTTTTAGGTGCTATAGCAGCAACAGGCGCTTCACATCCGGCCAATGCGATCGCCCTGCTCGAACTGGCTAAACGGAAGAACCCTAAACATCAAGAGAGCCGATATGCCCTGGGGCTTTTATATCTGCAGACACAGAACAATGAAGGGGCTGTCATCCAGTTCAAACATATGAGCCCCGTTGACTTCCAGTCCCAATATTTCAATTTTAGAATGCTAAAGAAATAAGAGTAATATCGGAAAACAGCTAATCAGTCATGTCCCTGCCTAGCTGTTTTTTCCTTTTTTGATCTGCCTTAAAAAGAAAAATGACGCACGGCTAACGCCAAAGAAAAGATAACCGCTTATCACTATAGCCAGTCCTTCTATAGGAAAGATAAACAGGGTAGAAGATGCCACGACAAGTGCCACCAGGACTTTGATAAAATTTGCCTTTTGCAAGTCTATTTTTTTAAAACTTGGATAACGGATATTGCTCACCATCAAGACAGCAACAAAAAGTGTCGCCAGCATAAGCGGTATATACATATCCAGTGTGTATTTCTCATACAGAAGAATCAGTATAGAGACAAATACAGCCGCCGTAGGAATAGGTACACCGATAAAAACAGAGGGCTCTATATCGGAAGTCATCACATTGAATCGGGCCAGTCTGATCGCACCAAAAACGACATACAAGCCGCTGACGACCATACCAAAGCGTCCGTAATCAAGTCCGCAGTACTGATACAGCAACATAGCCGGTGCAACGCCAAAAGATACGATATCAGCCAGGGAATCAAACTCCAAACCGAACTTGGAAGTCGTCTTCGTCATACGTGCCACACGACCGTCAAGCCCATCAAACACAAGGGCAAGAAGGATCAGCCAAGCTGCATACTCATACTTCCCCGAAGCACTCATGATAAGGCTCATCATGCCCGAAAAGACACTGCCTGCCGTAAAAAGATTGGGAAGGATATAGATAAGCTGTTTAGGCTGCTGCACTGAAGAAACCTATTACCGATTCACCTGCACGCAAAAGCATGCCTTCTTTGATCGCTACGCGGGAATTTGAAGGCAGATAGACAGAGCTGATGCCCCTGAGCATAAAACCGTACCGCTGGTTCTGTGTCACCTCACCTTCGGTACCAAAACGTAAAGGGCGTGCCCATGAAGCCAATGTATGACGGACAAGGACATCGCCTACAGAAGAACTGAAACGTATATCAGCGCTCTCATTCAAGTTTTTGTGTGATGACCTAAGACTCGTCATCGCACCATGCTGTAGCTTGTCGATATTCATCTCTGCATTCATCGGTGCACGCAAGATAGCCACATCCAGGTAACCCGACTCTATGATGATCTCAAAGCCCGGCTTGCCATCAATAGGTGAAGCGTCGACAGAGACTATCTTGACAACCCTTCCATCAAGAGGAGAGAGAATAGAACCGTTTTGCGTGTAATTGGATATACGTTCAGGATTACGATGCACATAAAACAGAAATGCCAGTGCAAGCAGGAGTGTAAAGGTAAAAAATGTCAATCCGAGAGACAATAGAAGGATAAGGACCAATGTTCCAAAAGGAAAGAGCAGGCTCCATCCGTAACGCGAAATGACAAAGGTGTCTGTTCGCGGGTTCACTCGGCTTCACCTTCGGTTGTATCAGCCTCGTCTTTTTTTTCAGCTTTATCTATAGCAGTTTCAAGATCGGCTTTCTCTTTTTGAAGACGCGATTCCATCCCGTTTTCCTTTTCAAAATCGCTGATGATCTTGCGTACTTCATCCCCGTCGATCGTCTCTTTTTCAAACAGAGACGCCACCATCGTCTCAATAGCCTCTTTATAGGTATTAAGTGAAGCAATGACGTCACTGTAGTGTTTGGCCAGTTCGGACTTGATATGCTGATCCATATCTTCTGCCATCTTCTCACTGTACTCGCGGGCAGAACCCATACCGCCACCCAAGAAAGAGGAGCGTTGCTTCTCAAGTACCATCAGACCGGCCACATCACTCATACCGTAGACCTGGACCATGTTCTTGATGATATCTGTCGCACGCTCAAGGTCATTGGATGCACCTGTAGAGATCTCTTTAATAAAGACCTCTTCAGCCGCACGTCCGCCAAGGAGCACATCGACTTCAGCCATCAGTTCATGCTTTTGTGCCAAATATTTGTTCTCTTCAGGCGTGTTAAGCGTATACCCCAAAGCCGCCAGTCCACGAGGGATGATAGAGACCTTAGATACTCTTTTTGCCCCTTTTGTGATCTCCGCAAGCAGCGCATGGCCACACTCATGATAGGCGACAATACGTTTCTCTTTAGGATCGATACGACGGCTCTTTTTAGACAGACCTGCTATAGCACGTTCAACTGACTCTAGTAGGTCTTCTTGTGTGACTGTCATCTGTTTCTTGCGTCCTGCCAAAAGTGCTGCTTCGTTTATGATATTGGCTAAGTCTGCACCTGCAAGACCGGCTGTCAAACGTGCAAGTTCAACAAGGTCCGCATTTTTATCAAGCTTGATACCTTTGACATGTACGTTCAAGATCTGCTGACGGCCTTCAAAATCCGGTTTGTCAACAAGGACCTGTCGGTCAAAACGGCCCGGACGCATCAGTGCCGGATCAAGGATCTCGGGACGGTTGGTCGCTGCTAAAATAATAATAGGCGTATCCGTACCAAAACCATCCATCTCCGCAAGAAGCTGATTTAAGGTCTGCTCACGTTCGTCATTTCCGCCCATGTTTCCGCTGGCAGCACGTGACTTACCGATCGCATCGATCTCATCGATGAAGATAATAGAAGGAGCATCTTTTTTTGCTTGTTCAAAAAGGTCACGCACACGCGCTGCTCCCACACCGACAAACATCTCGATAAAACTTGAACCGGATACCGAAAAGAACGGTACGTCCGCTTCACCCGCGACTGCCTTTGCTAAAAGTGTCTTACCTGTACCCGGACTACCCACAAGAAGTACACCTTTTGGTATCTTTGCACCAAGCTGAATATACTGCTGAGGATACTTCAGAAAATCTACGATCTCTTTTACCTCTTCTTTGGCTTCTTGTACACCCGCGACATCTTCAAACTTTGTCTTCGGTTTTTCCGAGTTGACAAGCTTTTTGGAGTTCCCCATACCAAGGATCCCACCGCCCATACTCTTTTGCATACGTCCTGCAAAGAACATCCAGATCGCCATGATTATAAAGAACGGAAGCAGCCAGCCAAACATATCCGTAAACCAGTTGCTCTCAGAGAACCCTTTGTAGTCGATCCCTTTTTCATCCAGAAGTTTGATAAGGTCAGGGTCTTGATGGACCAGTCTAGCTGTATAAACGACTTTTCGGCTGCCCTCTTGGGCAAATCCGCGTATATAGTTCTGCCCGATAGAGACTTCATTCACGCCGTTTGAGTTGATCAGCTTCTTTAGTTCCGAATAGGTCACCTCTTTCTTCTGTACTGTACCCTGAGTCATGGATGAGCCCAAGGCAGAGTTCTCATCACCTATCAAGGCCTTGAAAACAAGGATGATCACTACCGAAAAGATAGCAAATGTCAATAAAGGGTTTTGGTTAAAAAAATTATTATTTTTATCGTTTTTAGGTTCTTTCATTATTTCTCCATAACTAAACTGATCCACTCCCCGTCACAAATGCGTTCAACACACTTCATGTCAGAGAACTTTTTCTGTACTTTTTCTTCGTATTTGTCCAATATGCCTGAAAGTATAAGTTTCGAGCGTGTTGCTTTTTTCAAATCACTTGCTATAAATATTAACACATCTGCAACGATATTTGCGATGACGACATCATAGGTACGGTCCGTATCCGTGATCGAACCTTCCCAGATGTCACGAAAACTCGCATCATTGAGTTCAAAGTTCTCTTTTGCATTATTCACCGAGAGGATATCCGTATCACACAGATCTACAACGGCGCCAAGCTTTGATGCGGCTATAGCCAAGATACCGCTTCCGCATCCGACATCGATGACCTCAAAACCTTTTTCGACATGGTTTGAGACAGCTTTCAAACATGAGGCTGTCGTCGGATGATGACCTGTCCCAAAAGCAAGGGCCGGATCGATCTTGATATTTTGAAGATCCGATGAAGGTTCACTCCATGTTGGATGAATATAAAACTTCCCTACTCTTACCGGTTCGATACCTTCCTGGTATGCAGATATCCAGTCCTCGTTCTTCTTTTCAAACAGTTCTGTTGTTACACTTATCTTGGTATCCAAGGCTTCGCTTAATGCTTCAGCAAACTGTTCTACGCCCCATGCCAAGGTCTCCAGTTCATCTTCACTTCGCACTATCAGGCTCGCGTCCTTTTCCTCAAACCCGACAGGAACAGATGAGTTTAAAAAATCACTAAAATGTTCTATATGTGAGGACGGAGTTATAACCAACTCGTTGTAAGTATCTTGCACTAGCCTTCGATACCCATTACCGCAGCGAGTTTTTCTTTTAAGACTTGTGGTGTAAACGGCTTGACTATATAGTTGTTTACACCTGCTTTCAATGCAGTAATGACCTCAGCCTTACCGCCCTCAGTAGTGACCATGATGATTGGCAGATCAGCAAATCTCTCGTCTGCACGAACTTTTTTCACCAATTCCAAACCGTTCATCTCAGGCATATTCCAGTCTGTGATCAACATTCCCGTATCCGGATTGCTATCCAGTACATCCCAACCCTGAACACCGTCTTCGCCTTCTAGGATATCTTTGTATCCCAGACGCGCCAAAGTGTTCTTTATGATACGACGCATTGTTGAACTATCATCTACTACAACTAATTTCAATATTTATCCTTGCAAGGTTAATTAAATATACTTCTCTAATAATAACTTATTCTACTTTGAGTGAACTTTAAAAACTTCTTTAAGGTCGATTGTTCCCTCATAAAACGCTTTTCCGATGATCACACCTGAGACATTTCCCGCATTTTCAAGGTTTTTGATATCAGATTCATCGCGTACACCGCCGCTTGCTATCGTCGGAACGCCTGAAGCTTCAGCAATGGATTGTGTAAATTCCACATTGACACCGCTCAGGGTTCCGTCTCTGCCTACATCCGTACAGATGATCGCTTCCACGCCTGCATCCGCAAACGCTTTGGCAAGCTCCGTAGCTTTCATCTGCGAGGTCTCAGCCCAGCCTTCGACTGCCACATATCCGTCGATAGCATCAATACCTACGGCGATCGGGTACTTTTTTGCCATCTGCTTGACAAATTCCGGATCCTTTACTGCTATTGAACCCAGTATCAATCGGTCAATACCCAACTCAAGATAACGCTTGATCGTCTCTTCATCGCGGATACCCCCGCCCAGCTGTAGCTTCATCGTACAGTTCTTACGGATCTGTCTGATCTGCTCCAGGTTTTTAGGCTCGCCAGCAAAGGCCCCGTTCAGATCGACGATATGCGTCCATTTTGAACCCATCTCCTCAAAGGTCTTCACCAATTGCCAAGGCTCATCCGAATAGATTTTCGCAGAGTCCATCAGCCCTTTTGTCAAACGTACGGCTTTCCCGTCTTTTAGATCGATTGCCGGTAAAATTTCCATCAGATCATTTCCTTAGTGTAGATTAATAAAGTTTTTTAAAATCGCCAAGCCATTTTTATGACTTTTCTCAGGGTGGGGCTGTATCCCCAAAATATTACCGTTTTGCACCGCTGATGCAAAGCGGTAGCCGTATTCCGTCTCCCCTATGACATTCTCTTTATTTTGGCATTGGGCATGATAAGAGTGCACAAAATAGAGATAATGTTCCTGGTCCATCCCTTCAAAAAGCGGGTGTTCTACAGTGAACATCCTGTTCCAGCCCATATGCGGTATCTTAAGCTCATGTGAGAACCGCGCTGGGTCAAAAGGAATGACCTTCCCGGGAATAAGCCCAAGCCCCTCATGCGAACCGAACTCTTCACTCGAGTCAAACAGAAGCTGCATCCCCAGACAGATGCCAAGCATATACCGCCCGCTTTGCGCATATGCTTTGACTGCCTCATCCATCCCTCTTGCTCTAAGGTGTTCCATTGCATCGCCGTAGGCACCTACACCCGGCAATATGAGTTTATCGTACTGATCCAGTTTTTCGGGATCGGATTCGACCGTCACCGATTCGCCTAAAAGCGAAAATGCATTTTTCACAGAGGCAAGATTGCCCATGTTATAATCAACTATTCCTATCACTCTTCATTACCTTGTTCTTGTCGTGTTAATTTGATGTAGACCGCCAATGTGATCGTTAGCAGCGCGACACCTCCGATCAGATAAACGGCATGTACGAGCATACCCGGTTCGATAAGTGCAAACTTAAAGACCAGCATCAGTGCTTCAATAGAGAGTGCGATGATAATGGAGCCCAAAAACTTGACCATCGTCCTGTTTGCACTCGAATGAGAGTGCCGATGCAGCCCCATGACCTCTTCCTCAAAAATTGTTTTGACAAGATCGAAGATGGCAAGCGAAAGTGTCAACAAGATCGTTGCCTCAAAGATCGTCTTTATTTCCAAAGAACGGTAGTCAAATCCGTGCGAAAGAAAGTCCTCAATTCCTTTGACAAACAGTAGAAGCGCCACAAGGGCCAGAGCAAGAGAAAACAGTGAATACGCCGTTTTGTTGACACGTCCGACAAGTGACGAACCCGCCGTAGGATGCGCAATCTTGATAACACTTAAGAGCGGCATGTCCATACAAGCTACATATTTGACCTTGCCTGTCTCATCAAAGATCGGCTGAGAGGCAGTAATACAGAGCTCTTGTGTAAGCAAAGAAGGATACGGATCGGTGATTGTACAGCGTCTCTCTTTCATTGCCCGATAATAATAGGCACGGTTGGAACGCAGCTGACCAGAATCCTCGGTAAGCACAGCATTTTGCAAGAAGCTAGGGGAGACCTGAACACCTTTGTCATCCAAAAGGTAGACCGCTTCGCACTCGGCCTGATCTCCCATGATCTTACGCAGTCTGCCCACAACCGCATCGGAGGAGATCTCAGGAAGTCGATTAGGGAGATTTTTAGAAAAAAGATAACAGAAATAGGCACGTGCTTTTGTGCGAATCTCAGAAAACTGCTGTATATCTCTGACGACCATAGTCCATCCTTTTCTCATAAAACTGCGTGAATTATACCTAATTTTATCCCTATAGAACGAAAAAATCACAAAGCAAAAGCCTTTGTGGACAATTCTTGACCATACCCTCCAGGTCCAAAGCTCTTCAGTACCGCTTTGTCTAATACGCTATAATTACAAAAAATCAAGCGAGCATCCTTGCGTATAGCCATTGTCAGACTTTCCGCCCTGGGCGATATCATCAACTCAGCTCTTATCTTGCAGTTTATCAAACAGGCCCATCCCGATGCGCATATCGAATGGATCTGCGAAGAGGCATTTGCCCCCATCATACAAGGTCATCCTGCACTAGAAGCCGTTCATACCGTTGCCATCAAGCGTGCTAAAAAAACAAGATCGCTATCCCTGCTTTTTGAAACGATCTCTATGCTCCGTTCTCTGGGTACATTTGACGTGATCATCGACCTACAGGGACTTTTAAAGTCCGCTATAGTCGCCCGGTTTATCGGTAAGAACATTTATGGTTTTGACAGGGATTCCATTCGTGAAACGCTGGCCTGCAAGTTCTATCAGTCGTATGCCCATATCCCTTATGCGGAAAACTCCATCTGGAGAAGCGTCATACTGGTCAATACTGCCTTAGGTCTTCATATCACCAAAGAGATGGTTGATGCCAAACAGCCTGCTCTCTTTTACAAGGAAGAAGACAAGATTACCCAAAGTCTGCTGCGCTCTGATCAAAAGAATATTGCCTTTGTCATAGGTGCCAGCTGGCCATCCAAGACCTACCCCAAAGAAAACTTCATCCTACTTGCCAAGAGACTCGATGCCAATATCATCTTGATATGGGGGAGTCCCTCGGAGAAAGAAGACGCTGAAGCTATTGCGCTTAAAAGTCCAAACACCCAACTGGCACCAAAGCTTACTCTTTCACAACTGGTTGCTCTTATCGACAGTGTCGATCTTGTCATCGGAAATGACACAGGACCGACGCATATAGCCTGGGCTATGAACAGACCTTCTATAACACTGTTCGGTCCTACTCCTGCATACAAGATGATGTGGCAAGATGAGACACATATCGCTATTGAGTCCGATTCTCCGGTCGATCCGCTCAAACTTGACCGAAGCGATATGTCGATCAAAGATATTTCGCCTCAGCTTATCTATGAGAAGGCGAAGGAACTGCTGGTATGATCGCTTATTATCTTTTTCGTTTTTTTGAGACACTTTTTCTGGCCCTTCCAAACAGCTTCCAAAAAGCATTTATCCTTGCTCTTGCCAAAGTCGCATACTGGATTGATACCAAACATAAGAAGATCATCAAAGCCAATCTTGATCTGACGATAAAAGATCAGATCTCAAAAGAAAAATACAACAGTATCCTCACGTATTGCCACAAAAACCTTGCCCTTGTACTTTTGCAGGTATTGCGCAGCAGCCGGTTCACTGTAGAGGATATGAAAAAAAGTGTACGTTTTGAGAACAGACACTTCATCGATGACGCGATCAAAGCAGGAAGAAAGATCATTATCATCTCGGCACATTATGGCAACTGGGAGCTTGGTGCAACCGCAGTCGGTGCACTTATCCACCCTATCACCTCCATTCACAAAAAGATGAACGACCCTTATTTTGACGACTATCTTCTTCGTTCACGTTCCAAGTTCAATATGACCATGGTCGAGAAAAAAGGTGCCATACGCCATCTCGTCAAAGCATTAAAAAACGATCAGATCATTACGATGATGATCGATCAGAATGTCAACCCCAAAGACGGAATATATGTAGACTTTCTTGGGGCAAAGGCGACGCAAAGTGCCGCTCCTGCATTTTTAGCGCGCAAGTTTGACGCACTGATCATCCCTGTTCTCATACACACTTCCCCCGAAAAAGAAGATGTCATCACGATCTTTGAGCCTATTATAACGGCCCATACGGATGATGAACAAAAAGATATTCTTGAATCGACCCAGGCCCAGGCAAACATGCTGTCTCAGGTCATAAAAGAACATCCAGAACCATGGTTTTGGTGTCATAAACGATGGAAATCTGCCTACCCGGAAATCTATTAAGCAGAACTTGTTTTATCTGCCTAAGCAGGTGCAACTTTTCACTTCGTGAAACCGCCTTAGCTAGTTGTGGTGTCATAAACGATGGAAATCTGCCTACCCCGAGATCTATAATTAGAGTCAGCTTGCAAAGGCTTAAGCGTTCAGTTTAAGATAGTCTTTCAAGATCCGGGCATGATCAAACACAAGCTTGTCAAAGGGTATCTCTTCTTTCGTGTAGACGATCGCTTCTTTGGCATCATCCAATCCTTTTGGAACCCCTTCTGCTCTGCAAATATAGACAACCGAGACCGTGTGAAAACGCGGGTCACGGGCAGGATCTGAATAGACCCCAAGCAGAGCCTGTATACTCACATCCAGGTCTGTCTCTTCCTTCATCTCTCTGATCACAGCATCTTCGACTTGTTCTCCAACATCGACAAAGCCACCGGGAATAGCCAGACCCAGAGGCGGGTTCAGACGTTCTATCAGTACGATCCCTTCAAAGCGTCCCTCTTTATAAAGTTCTATGATTCCGTCTACACTCAGAAAAGGTGTTTTAATTGGCACAGTTTCTTACTTTTTGGATGAGACTGACATAGGCTTTTTCATGTTTACGGACAATGGCATCTAAATATTCAAAGTCGAATAGCTTTTGCAGATCGATCGGAATGAGTTCGATCTCCCCTTTACGCTTTAGGTATTCCAAGATGATCCAGGCCGAATAGCAATCCAAGAAATACGGCAGATGTTCCAGACCCAAAGCTTCTATCTCTTGCATAGGAATGATCTCCAGCATCAAACGCTGAAGTTCTGCCGTCCTGGGTTCATCATGACGCCTTAAACGCAGGTCAAAGGCTTCTTGAAGCGCGCCTAAAAGCATCGCATCACTAACCCCTTCGCTGACAATATGTTCAGGTTTAAAACTCAGGTGCATCTATATCTCCTACTCTAATTTAATATTTTTTTTCTAGCAACTTTTTTTCCAGGGCTTCAGCGCATACAACGGCACTGGCAAAAGCCCATTGAAAATTATATCCGCCAAGTTCTCCGGTAACATCAACGACCTCTCCGATAAAGTAAAGGTCTTCATGCAGATTACTCTGCATCGTCACGGCATCTATCTGCGAAGTCTGTATCCCGCCTCGGCATGCTTCGGCTTTTTTCAATCCGAAGTTTCCAGCCGGTGCCATAGGATAAGCCTTCAGCAAAGAGAGCTTTTCGTAATCCTGTGCACTCAGACTCTGTACAGGCTGATCCTTGACACCTATATTATCTAACAATAACTTTATCAAACGTTTGGGAAGTTGCAGCTGAGTCGATATCTGTTTTTTTCTATCTTTGAGTGCATCTTTCAGACTGATGTTTGGAAGGAAATCAATCTTCACCAGGCCCTTTTTCCAATACAGCGAAGCCGACAAGACTGCCGGTCCGCTTATCCCCTTGTGCGCGAAAAGAAGATCTCCAAAGAGTTTCTTATGCCCGACATCGATGCTTACCCAGCTCGATATCCCGCTTAACTCTTTCATCCAAAACTGATCCTTCTGCACTGTCCATCCAACCAAGACCGGAACAAAAGGCTCCGTCTCGTGTCCCAAATCTTTTGCAAGTCTAAGCCCTATATCGCTTCCTCCCACCTGGGGATAAGCAGGCGATCCCGTTGCGATCACCAGATGCTTGGCTTTGACCTTCGTCTTGTCCGTTTGGATGGTATAGACTTCATCTTTTTGAACACCGTTGATCTCATGCGAAAGCAAAAACTCTGCCGAACTGATATCTTTTCGCAAAGCATTGATGACTTCATCTGCACTTTTTGTACAGAAATATTGGCCAAGCGAACGGATCTTTGGGACGACACCTCTTTCTTTTAGAAATTCCAAGAGCTGCTGAGGCGGGTACCTGCGCAAGACTGAAGCGACAAAACCAGACTCACCTAGATAATTATCCTCGCTCACCTCTTCGTTGGTGACATTACATTTTCCTCCCCCGGAGATCTTGATCTTTTGTCCGGGCTTTGGATTATGATCGATCAGCAGGATATTCCGGCATCCTTTTCGGGAAAGTTCAGAGGCAAGCATCAACGCACTGGCCCCCGCGCCTAAGATAACAAGGTCATAAGATTTTATCCAATATCCTTTTTTCTAAGTATAACAAAATGTTATCCTCAATATAAATACTATTCGTAAAGATTTAAACTTTATACAAAATTTACAGAGTATAATAGTTCGCAATATTGAGCGACAAGGGGTTTTATGAGTCTTCCGATCAATTCAGATGAGATATTGCTGCCTGAACAATTCTTAGAAGAACCGGCGGCATATATACAAAAGATTACCGATTTCAAGATGGATAAGATCATCTTGCTAGAAGACAGTGTCATCCCTTC
>JBFEYG010000055.1:0-11695 GCA_041562275.1 Sulfurimonadaceae bacterium
AAATATGAAATACGGTGAAAAGATTGTTGCAGAGTTTGATGTTGATAAAGATCTGGAGATCTGGCCGAACGAGCACAAAAAAAACTATCTAATAAAGATGACCTTGCCGGAGTTCTCGTGTCTGTGCCCAAGGAGCGGATACCCGGATTATGCAACGATCTATCTTGAATATACACCGGATGAGTATGTCGTCGAGCTAAAGGCTATCAAACTGTATATCAATGCCTTTAGGGACCGTCATATCTCTCATGAGAACACGGCAAACGAGATCTATGATGTCTTGGAGGCAAAACTAAAACCCAAGTATATGAAAGTTGTTGCAGATTTTAACCCACGCGGGAATGTGCATACCGTTGTTGAGATCGACAGTTCAAAAATACAGAAATAATTTAAAAACCGGGATATGCATTATTGCATATCTATATGACAAACACGGTTTCTGCCTTCTTCTTTAGCTTTGTAAAGGGCTTTATCCGCATTTTTTAGCAGCGAATCCGTATCTATGTTCTCATCTTGTGAGGCGACGCCAAAACTGGATGTCAGCCTTATTATATCTTTGCCGTGATGTATCTCCAGTTCTTCAACTTTTTCCCTGATCTTTTCAGCTGCTGTCATAGCACCTTCAAGAGGTGTGTCCGGTAAGATGATCACAAACTCTTCCCCGCCTAGACGTGATGATAAATCGCTGGCTCGTGGACATGTTTTTAACATTTGAGCAAAAGCTTTCAGGACTTCATCGCCGCCATCGTGTCCGTAAGTATCGTTTATTTTTTTAAAAAAATCAATATCCATAGCAATGGCACTGATGGGTTTTTTATTTCGTATGATAGAGGGCACGACAAGACCCAAAAGATAATCCAGACCGCGACGGTTGTTCATACCGGTAAGCGGGTCTGTGAGCGAAAGGGATCGAAGATGATTTTGTTCTGTGATCAAGATGGAGGATAAAAGACCGATTCCCACAAGAATAAAGCCAACGGATGCACTTCCCCTGGCAATGCTGTAAGTCATATTCAGATCATTCATATTCACTAAAAAATGTATCTGAACAAGTGATGATAGCAGTACTAAGGCAAATCCCGATGAGATGATCGCAAAGCCCATGTTTTTATTAAGATAGGCTTTTAGTATGCCTATATAAAGCAGGTAAGTATAGATCACCAGTACATAAGCAGAGGTAATGAGGAGTCTGGTAAAATCAGTTGGAATGACGAAAGATACAATACTGCTTATCACAGACAACAAGATTATAAAAATAGATACTTTTGATGTTATGATTTTTTCGCTAAAGGCTAAAAAGAGTAAAAAAGTAGCCAAAGTATAAAAGGGCACGGCAAAGCTCAAATCGACAGTTTCATATATTATCTCATTCACTGCTGTTAGAGCGAAGCCTATCAGACCAATTGAAAAATATATCTTGTATATCATCATTGATTTAGCGTGTGCGACATTGTCTTTGATAGAGTAAAGGACCAGCTCAAATGAGAGTATGGATATAACCATGATTAAAAGATGAGAATACACAAGAGCGTTGTGATGTAATTCAATCATTCGTAACCTTTTAGAGAGCAATATACAAATTTTTACATAATATTCCTTCATTATCAATCTAATTATTTAAACTAATGATATTTGTTAAAGCCTGACCGTTTGCATGGATTATCTATATACAACACATTATTCACACACTTGCGTTTTATAATACATCCAGAAAGAGAAAAGAAGTCATCCCTAGATTTCTTTCGCTCTTTTCATTCATTTATTCTCCCTAAAAAAAGCTGGCTTATATCGATTCTCCCCTTGGATATAAGCTAATTTTCAAAACTTCACGCTCAAGTGAGTATCTATGCACCGATTAAGGGTATAATAACTTACAAAATAAATAAATAGATTTAATCATGATACGAAAAGTTTTTAAGAAAAAAAAATCAAATCCGAAGCTTGATGCGATTATGCACAAATATAAGATTCCCAGAGAGCTTCTTAGCATAAACCGCAAGATGGTAGCACGGGCCGTATTGGTAGGGATGTTTATCGCAATGATACCTATGCCAATGCAGATGCTGGCTGTGATCCTGATCGCAGCTTTCTTCCGTTTCAATGTTCCCATCGGAGTCTCTTTGGTATGGATAACAAATCCTTTTACCATGCCTTTTATCTACTATATCGAATATTTAACGGGCAATTTCTTATTGATGCAAGACGGAGTAAATAATATTGAGATGACCTTGGTGTGGTTTAAAAGCAATATCGGGGATATTTTCATTCCTCTGTATGTAGGAACACTCTTTTATTCTCTTCTTTTTTCTATAGGGGGGTTTTATCTGGTGCATTGGCTGTGGACCTTATCTGTTAGAAAAGAACAAGAGGACAGAAGAAATTACGATAGCGAAGAGAGATAGTCTTCAAGCCACACCAAAGCCTCTTTTTCACTAAAAAACCTACCTTCAAGCTGCGCTTGATAAGCCAGTTCTAAAATATCTTTAAATATTTTTCCTTCCTTAAGACCGTAAGCGATAAGATGACGCCCCAGCAGAATCTGTTTGGGTCTCTTGTTGAGAACATCAAGTTCGGTGGCTTTGTTAAGAAGCCACTCTCCGGCAGGGTACTCTTTGCGTATGGCCTCTTGTGTTGTCCGGCCAAAATTGTCTGCTTTAGCAAGGATAACAAGCTCTTCTATGTTAACCCGCGTGGAAAGTCGTCTGATCTCACTGTCTTGCGCATTTTGCTTATACAGTCGGGAGGGCATCGAATGTTCTTGGACAAGAGGGATTATGGCATCGACAAGAGACTTTTGATCGGTCAACCTTTCGAGCAGCGATCGAGTCGGTTGAAGGATATTTCGATGCTCTGCAGTACTTGCGCCGTTATGGCTGATCTTAGTCAACGCTGTTTTTCCCAGGTCGTGACATAAGACGGCCAGCATAAGGATCATATCTTTTTTTGTATCGTGTGTCTTGAGTTCGGCCATAGCATCTAGACTCATCATCGTATGGGTCCAGACATCTCCTTCCGGATGTTTCGTCTCGTCCTGGGTGACTCCCTGAAGGGCTTTGAGTTCGGGAAAAAGAGCATCCATCCTGTCAAGAAGTTCAAAACCGACAGAAGGTCGGGGAGCTTTTAGAAGCAGTTTCTTGTACTCCTCGAAAATACGTTCCTTCGGAAGTTCACTGAGCATATTGTCTTTCACCATAGTTTGGCATAGTTTTAACGTGTTAGTATGAAGTTTGAAGTTAAAACGTGCGGAAAACTGAACGGCACGCAGGACACGCAGAGGGTCCTCTATGAAGCTTGCATCGTCCACATGACGGATGATACCGTTTTTGATATCTTCTTTGCCACCGTGTGGATCGATGAAGAAATCCGTTTTAATGTCATAACCGATGGCATTCATCGTGAAGTCACGACGTTTAGAGGCGGTGTTGAAGTCAAGGTACCCATTGGTCTGGACATGAAACCCTTTGTGCCCTTTTGCCGTTTTGATCTCGGTCCGTGGGAGGGAGATATCAATGTCGTTATCATCCAGCCGTATTTTTAAGACACCGAAACTTTTTCCTACTTCATGTACGGGAGTAAAGGTTTCCAAAGAGCTCTTTAGCACATCCAAAGAGCTGATACCGTAGACTTCGATATCGATGTCTTTGCTCTCGATTTTAAGAAAATGATCCCGCACATAACCGCCGACAATAATAGGACGTGCACCGATATCCATTAATATTTGCGATAGTTCAAGAAGTGAAGAAGGAAGTGTCATAGAAGCCGTTTTAATGTCGCTTCAAACATCTCTTCGCTCTCGTCAAAGTTGCCGTCAGACTTGAAAATATCACTCATAAACCCGTAGTAATCAGTATGTTTAAGTATGAGGTTGAAGGCTTCTTGTCTGTCTTTCATCCAGCTGTCATTATCTTCTAGATACGTGCCGAGCTTCATCTTGACATATTTCATGATGTTCTCGACATCCTTCTCATCTTTCATAAGGCTTGTAAGATAATGCTGCGCACTTTGGAGCTCTTCTTCGTAGATGTTCTTGTTCATGTAGATAGCAACGGCCAAAAGCAGGGATATATGCTCAATCTTCTGTCCGTAGCTATGCGTCTTCCAATATATATAACACTTGCCAAAAAATGAAGTCGAATCTATCGTGATTTTAGTCGGCAAAACAGCACCTTATATTTTTTATAGTGTAGCATAAATGACTGCAGTATAACATCAGTGTGAGAAAAATTAGATAAAAATTTGTTATGGTATACAGTATGAATAAAACTATTTTTAAAGAACGGGCAGTGTATGTCATTGTGTTTCTTGTTTTGGCAGTAACGATGCATCCTGATCTTGTCAGTATGCCTTTAGAGAGAGCGAGAAAACTATAGACATCCCTTTGTCTATACATTAATTGCCTATCTTTTTGTCGCTGTGTCTCATCTGTTCTTCAGTGCTGTCATTAGTGTCTTAAAGGTATATAGGAAGAAGTAGAGAGCAGAGGTATCAGTTTATTTAAATAATATAAACTTATATATTTAAACGATTTTTTAACATTGTATTAACAATATATTAACATGCTATTGCTATGATTTTATAGACATTAATATATAAGGAAAACAAATGATCAAAAAAATTGCAGTAGCAAGTCTAACAGCAGCCCTTCTGGCAACATCGGCAGTAGCAGCCAAAGGTGGTAAAGGCGGTGGCGGAAGTGGAAACACAACAACTACGACAATGACCCAAGATCAAAAAGACACCCTTCTTTTTATCTATCAAGAAGAGAAAGTCGCACGTGATACCTACATCACACTGGGTAATCTTTTCCCAAGCGAAGGGACATTTCAAAACATTCAGGGCTCTGAGCAGCAACATATGGATCAGGCACAAGGTCTATGTGAGACCTATGGTGTAGATATCTCTAATGTAGATGAGACGGATGTAGGCGTATTTGTTGTACCAGTATTGCAAGAGCTTTATGATACACTAGTAGCTCAAGGTTCTTCATCGGCGCTAGATGCTATAAAAGTCGGTGAGTATGTTGAGATCACAGACATTGATGACCTTGAGCACGCTGAGATCGGTATGCCGGCTGATGTGGTCAATGTATATGAAAACCTAAAAGCGGGTTCTTATAATCACCTGGACGCATTTAGAAACGCAATTAGTAAATACTAAGAACAGGATTGAACAATGAGATTTATTGTATATATAGGATTGTTTTTCAGTCTTTTGGGTGCTCAGGAACTCTCTCTTAAGACGCCTGAAGAAGCTGTGAAGTCATACTATTATGCAATGAATCATGCTGATCTTGAAATGTTAAAAAAAGTCATGGTCAAAGATTCATATGATGAGACAGTTCAGATCTATGCTCTTTCTGTAGCACTTAAGGACCCAGCATTTCATAAGGTCTTAAAACAGTATGGAAGCAGTCCTGAAGTGGATAAGAAAGTTCAGCTTGCAGTTGAGAAGAAGTTAAGAGGACTTCCACCTAAGGTTGTCTCCGACCTGGTGACAACACCTCTTGGTAAAAGTCGCGCAATGATTCGTTATAAAGAGGATGGAAAGAAAAAGCAGCTTTACACCTCTGTACATGATTCGCTCTGGAAGATCGACTATATGGCAGGACGACAGATCGACTAGCTTGGATGAGTAATCATCCAAGCAGTTAAACCAACACAATACACCTTTCTCATCTACATATCACGATACGCTACTTTTTCATCTCTACTATTATAATTATTTATGATTATGTGCTAACGCTTCGCTAACAAATTTTTCCTATACTTACTTTAGACATTAATAAAAAAGGATTACATTATGTTAAAGAATATAGCAATAGCAGGATTAACATTAGCACTTTTAGCAACATCAGCAGTAGCAACTGGAAAAGGTAAAAGAGGTGGCGGTGACCACAGTACAAGTACTAGCACATCAACTGAACTGACGCAAGATCAAAAAGATACGCTTCTTTTTATCTATCAGGAAGAGAAGGTGGCACGTGATGCTTATATCACATTAGGTAATCTGTATCCGGACCAGAGTACCTTTGCAAACATCCAACTCTCTGAGCAGGAACACATTGACAGTGCGCAAGGACTGTGTGAGAAGTATGGTGTTGATATCTCGAATGTTGATGAAACAAATGTGGGAGAATATGTTGTCCCCGTACTACAAGAGCTTTATGACACATTGGTTGCAGAAGGCGCTAAGTCGGAACTGGATGGTCTAAAAGTCGGTGAGTATATTGAGATCACAGATATTGATGATCTAGAACACGCTCAGATCGGTATGCCGGCAGATGTCGTTAAGGTCTTTGAAAACCTGAAAGCGGGTTCTTATAACCACTTAGACGCGTATAGATCAGCGATAGAGGCTTATACTAAATAAACAGTCCTATCTTAAAGACTAGTTAGCTTGGAGAAAAGTCTCCAAGCTAATAAACTTTTATACGTTCTCTCTCTATTTTTCAAAAATTATTATAATGATTAACCGAACTTACCAGTGATATACTCTTCTGTCAGTTTTTCTGCTGGTGTGACAAACAGCTCTTCTGTCTTGCCAAGTTCGATAAGATCACCCAAGTACATAAAACCGGTATAGTCAGAGACACGTGCTGCTTGTTGCATATTGTGCGTGACGATAAGGATAGAAACCTTCTCTTTTAACTCGATGATAAGTTTTTCGATTCCCTGGGTAGAGATAGGATCAAGTGCTGAAGTCGGCTCATCAAAAAGAAGGACTTCCGGTTCAACCGCAATCGCTCGGGCGATACACAGACGCTGCTGCTGTCCGCCTGAAAGACCGTTTGCATCGTCTTTTAAACGTGCGCTGGTCTCTTTCCAGATAGCAGCATCTTGAAGTGCTTTCTCCACACGGTCTCGCAGTTCTGTCTTGTTCTTGATACCTTTTAGACGCAGACCGTAGGCCACGTTGTCAAAGATACTCATCGGAAAGGCAGTCGGCTTTTGAAAGATCATTCCGATCTGTGTACGCAGTTTTATCATGTCTTCTTTTTCTTGAAGGATGTTGCGGCCTTCAAACATGATCTCACCGCTGTAGGTGTTGCCGGGATAAAGATCATGCATACGGTTGAATGAACGCAGAAGCGTAGTCTTTCCACAGCCTGATGGTCCGATCAATGCCGTCACCTTGTTCTTGGCGATAGGCATGGAGATGTTTTTGAGACTCGGATCACTTGCACCGGCATAGGTAAACTCAAAATTGTTGACTTCTATAGCTTTTTCTTCAGGGATATCAATAATAGTTGCCATGGTTATTTACTCTTTCTTTTCATTAATAGTAGTCGTCCGAGGATATTAAGACCCAGGATGAACATCGATAGGATGAAGGCGGCTGCCCATCCTAGTTTTTGCCAGTCTTCATAGGGACTGGTCGCATAATTAAACATCGTCACTGTCAGTGAGGAGATAGGCTCACTGAGGTCGGTGTTTAAGAAATTGTCATTAAACGAGGTGAACAGTAGCGGTGCTGTCTCGCCAGAAACACGCGCAACACCCAGTAGAACACCTGTTAAGATACCTGTCTTTGCACCGCGTATAACGACTTGCAGGATGACCTTGTATTTAGGGGCACCCAAAGCAAAGGCGGCTTCTCTCAGGGTTGAGGGTACCAGTTGAAGCATGTCGTCTGTCGTACGCAAGATAATCGGTATCATGATGATCGTCAGTGCGATGATCCCGGCCCAACCGCTAAACGAACCTGCAAGAGTAGGTGAAAAACTCAAGCCGCTCCAGATGTTTTCTGAGAACCAGTTACTGTACAAGATACTGTCACGATTGATGACCATCGCATAGACAAAGACGCCAATAACGATAGAAGGGGCAGACATCATAATATCTGAGATGTCACGGATGGTATTGGCCAGTTTTGACTTCAGTCCGCCATATTCACTTAGGTAAGTCCCGGCAAGTATACCAAGAGGTACTCCGATTAGTGTAGAAACACCGATCAATATCAGTTGTCCGATAAGTGCATGTTTAAGACCACTCTCTTCATAACCCGGAGGGGCGCCTTCAAAGATAAAGATATTCCAGTTGATAGCATCAATACCATTGATGACAAGAACGGATAAAATCCATAGTAAAAAAGATATGCCCACAACAGCCGAAAGTGTAGAAAGCACCATGATGAGCTTGTTCATCAGAATACGTTTTTCAGTATGCGTCATTTAGCTTTCCTTCCGCGCTTTAAAAAAGCAAATTTAGCAAAAGCAATAATGGCAAAGGAGATAATAAACAACACCATTGCCAGGTAGAAAAGACTTGAGAAATAAAGACCCTCATCCGCTTCTGCAAACTCATTTGCCAAGGCAACAGGGATAGACGTCGCCGGATCGGTGATAAGTGAAGGTATCTTATGAACATTACCCATGACAAAGGTCACAGCCATTGTCTCACCTATAGCACGTCCAAGTGCCAGGATGGTGGCACCGATGATCCCTGCTTTTGAGTAAGGGATAACGATATCTTTGATGACGTCCCATTTGGTCCCGCCCAGTGCATAAGCCGACTCTTTCAAGATGTCGGGTGTCGTGTTCATCGCATCACGTGTAACGGCTGCCATAAAAGGAAGGACCATGATAGCAAGTACGATACCTGCGGTCAGAAGACCGATCCCAAGACCGCCGAAAATGTCACGGATGATCGGGACGAAATAAAACAGACCCCACATACCGTAGATGACCGACGGGATCGCTGCGAGCAGTTCGATTGATACACCAACGGGTGATTTAAGTTTTGCCGGTGCGATCTCGGATAGAAATATAGCGACCCCGATAGCCAGTGGAATCGCTAATAACATAGCCAGTGCGGTAGACATCATAGAACCGACGATGGCAGGAAAGGCACCGAATCTTTCAAGGTTTGGTGCCCATTTGCTCTCGATGAGAAAATCAAAACCAAAGGCATCTATCGCGGGCTTGGCCTCTTGATACAAAACACCGAATATGGCACCTGTCACCAGAAGGGTCAATAGGGCGATAGAAAGTGTTGATAAGTGGAATAACCTGTCTAGGACTTTATTCATTCATTCTTCTTCTTCATATGTCCGTTAAAAGACAATATTTGATAGTGAAATTTTACTCAAACTTGGTTACAAAGAGATTACTAATTATACAAATTTAGAAATAAAAAACAGAGTGAAAGGAGCAGTCGAGTCCAGTGCTAAGTAAAAATTGCTATAATTCTATTATTATAACAGGAGTGCCAACGTGGAAAATATCACAGTTATTGATGCCATTACCAAACGTTCATCTAAACGCAAGTTTTTGCAGAAGGCTGTCCCTAAAGATATCCAGGAAAAGATTCTTTCTGCCGCCAACATGACGCCAAGCGGTGCAAATATGCAGCCTTGGATAGTCTATGCGATCTCAAATAAAGAGGTCCTTGACAACATTGGTCAGGACATCATTAAACATATTGACGGAGGAGGAGAGATCGATCAGTTTATCCAGTATTACCCTCTTCAATGGGTCAATCCCTATAAGCGCCGCCGTATCACAACGGGAGCTGGTCTGTATAAGCTCTTAGAGGTCGACCGAAAAGATGACGAGCGCCGTAAAGAACTATGGCATGATAATTACCGTTGGTTTGGTGCACAGACCGTCTTCTTTGTCTTTACGGATAAAGCGCTTATAGACGGGGCGCAGGGCGCTTTGATAGACTGCGGTGCCTACATGCAAAGCATCATGCTTGCAGCACAGGCTTACGGCATCGATTCGTGTCCTCAGGGTTCGACGACAGAATATGGCAAGGTCATCGCCAAGACGCTTCAGGTGCCTGAAAACCTTGCTCTTTTATACAGCGTTGTACTTGGATATGAAGATACGTCTGCTCTTCAAAACAGCTACCAGCCTGAGCGTGCACCGATGGATGAGCTGGTGAAGTTTATAGATTGACTTCTTTGCACAAAGTTTCAAAGACCTCAGGTTCGACAGGCTTACTGCAATAATAACCTTGATAGGCATTACAGTGAAGAGCCTTAAGATAGGTTATCTGCTCGTGTGTCTCTACGCCTTCGGCAATGACTTCAAGTCTAAGGGTCTGCGCCATCTTGATGATCGTCTCGATAAAAACAGCCCCCTCTTCATTCTCATAATCATCAATGAAACTCTTGTCTATTTTGAGTATATCGATAGGAAAAGTCTTAAGATACGACAAAGAGGAATAGCCTGTACCAAAATCGTCTAGAGAAATCTGAACACCAAGTTTTTTAATCGCGCTGAATATCTCGTACAGGGATGTATTGCTTTCTAAAAAGACATATTCGGTGATCTCAAGTACAATGTTTGATGTATTGACTTTGTAGGTCTGAAGCAGGTCTGCCAATATATCTACAAATTTCGGATTCTGTATCTGTTTGGCTGCGATATTGATGGAGAGCTTGATGTCGCTTCCCTTATCTTCCCACTCTTTTTTCTGCTTGATAGCGGTGTGCAGGATCCATTCGCCGAGTTCGACGATAAAACCGTTCTGTTCGGCGATAGGGATAAAGGTATCGGGAGGGATCATTCCCTTGTGAGGGACATCCCATCGTATAAGAGCTTCCGCACCGATAATAGTATTGGTCTTGAGATCATTTTGCGGCTGATAGTAGAGGATGTATTCATCATTTTTAATCGCATTACGCATGCTATTGGTCAGAGAGATGTACTCCTGTGTCTTTTCATTGAGTTCCTGTGTGAAGAAACTGTAACCGCTCCGCCCATTGTCTTTGGCCTTGTACATCGCGATATCGGCATTTTTCATCAGAGTAAGGAGGTCTTCCCCGTCTTTAGGGTAGATGGTGATCCCTATGCTGCTGGTTATCTGTATAGGGAACGTCTGTATTTCCCAAGGTTTCGACAGACGTGCCTGTATGCGATCGATGATCTCAATTAGTTCTACTTCATTACTGTAGCTGGTCAAGACGATAACAAACTCATCGCCTCCGATACGCGCGACGACATCATTAAGACGCAAGATGTCTTTGATGACATGGGCCACATTGCGAAGCAGCTCGTCTCCGACGTCATGACCGAGTGAGTCATTGATCGATTTGAAATGATCAAGGTCTAAAAAGAGCAGGGCGAACTCTTTTCCGCTGCGCTGACTAAGCTCAATGATCTGCTGGACACGTTCCTGCAGAAGGTTTCTGTTTGCCAACCCGCTCAGAGAGTCAGTTCTTGATAGGTTATACAGATCTGTCTTCTCCTGCTCCAAGCGCTTGAAGGTCTGCACCATAGAAGCACGAATATACTCAAGCTCTTTGAGAAAAAAAGGCTTGGGTATAGTCGATTGATAATAGGCATACTGTCGGAGTCTTTCGAGAGGACGGGTGATGACCTTTTGCGCGATGAGTGCAAAAAGGATCAATACGCCAAGAGGAATAAAGACAAAGAGGAGGATGAAGGTGTTCTTGCTCTTCTCAAAATGGTTTTTAATATAATCCTGGTCTATGTAAAAGGTGAGACTATAGGATTTTAGCTGTTTGCCTTCATAATAGTATATGCTCTCCTCTATGCCTTTGCGCTGGATAAGACGGTAATAGACATCGCTTTTCATATTCGTATCCACTTGGACAGATTTGAGGACCTGTGTGTATTTCGGGTTTGTGGTGACAAGCAGTGTCTGATCGTCAAAGACAGCTATAGCAGAGATGAAATTACTGTTAGCCGCCTTGCGGTCTAGAAGGGATCGGGATGTGAAGATGGGCT